>JAQVLJ010000045.1 GCA_028704215.1 Clostridia bacterium | reverse complement strand
CCAATTTGATAAATTTAAAGTAATAGCAAATTTGCCATATTATATTACTACACCAATAGTTTTTAAGCTAATAAAATATCGCTCAAAAGTTAGCAGTATGTCAGTTATGGTACAACTAGAAGTCGGGGAAAGGTTTTGTGCAAAACCCAACTCAAAAGAATATGGCATACCTTCAATTATTTTGCAAAGTATCGCAGATGTAAGTATAACAAGAAATGTGAACAAAAATTGTTTTAAGCCAGTGCCAAAGGTTGACTCGTGCATTGTTAAAATTGATTTTTTTAAAACTCAAAAATTTGATAATTTTGATAACTTCTGTGATTTTATAAAGTTGTGTTTTTCTATGAGAAGAAAGACTCTTTTGAACAACTTAAAAATGCATCAAAATTATGACAAAAAACAGATTATTGACACAATTAAAAAATTGGGCTATGAAGAAAATGTGCGACCAGAAAATATATCTGTAATACATTACAAAAAAATATTTGAAAAAATGTTAAATAATTAATATTTAATTATTATTTGTATTAATTTTTATTAATTTTACTTATAAAATGCCTTATTTAAGGTTTTTTTATTTTTTTAATTATTTATTTTGATATTTTATTATGCATTTAATTATTTTTAAAAATATAAAAATATATTTTAGTTTTTTTTAAATACATAGCTAAGCGAATCAATATTTAAGTTGACAAGTGAACATATTAACATATATAATTATTTATATTTAGTAAATACTATTTGTGAGTATCATTTGCGCAAGGAGAAATATGTTCAAAAGAATAGTCAAAATAACAGGCATTGTTTTGTTGTCAGGTGTGGGCTTGATTGGTATCATTGCAGGTATTTTGGCAATACAAGGCAAGTTTAGTCAGCAACATATTATTCCCCAAACTCTATCCTTTGCTACATACACAACAGATGATGAATATACTACAAATAATACATATTATGTTGATGACAGTATGAGTGGGGATGTTCTATCTTTTATGGTAGTTGCCACACCAGAAGATACCACAGTAAATGACATTAGTTTGGACATAAAATCTGGTGACAATTTGATACAAATTATCACTGAAAATCCTCAAATAAATGAGCCAATACAATTTGCTTTAAAAAATATTACCAATTACAATTCAAGTGGTTTGGTAGAAATAGAAGCGTTCAATTATGACAACACAATTGCGACCTCTTCTACACTAAAAATTTATATAGACAGAGTGACAGAAGCAGTAAGCGTTTATGACAGAAACATTACCACCAATAATACTATTCAGTTTGAGATGAATGAAGTCAATCCAAACGAATACGAGCTTGATTCACAAGGTCGAAAAATTGTGGTAACAAAAGATATTGATATCAACGTTGGTGATGAATACGAACTTTCACCAATGTTTTTGCCTTCTTACTCTAATAAGCCGCTTTCAAGTAGAGATGCCAAAATAGTAGAGTATTACATATTAGACGAAAACGAAGCAGATTATGGAACAATTTTTTCAAATAGCAGCAAACAATATGTTCGTGGCGAACGAGTTGGCGAATTTACTGTTTTGGTGGCGACCTATGATAAGTACACGGAACAAGATAGATTGCACAACAACAGTACTATAATGCAAAATGAAAGATTGGCAGAAATGGTTACAAGTCAAGTGGTATTCCATGTAAATAACATTGCTATTGATGAAGTAGCTATGGATGGAAGTGCACCTGAATTCACGTTATACCAACCATTAAATATTGTATTGAACAATCCTGTTGGAAGCACTCACGATTTGGGAATAAAATTGTACAAAGATGGCGAGCATGTTTCACAAAAATTACAAGAGCTGCGTTTTTACACAGGTTCAGAGACTCCTACACAGTTGGGTACATACTTGATGTTTATTAGCCAACAGGGAAGCAACAGTATTAATGTTACCGACTACTTTAATATTCAATATGTTTCAGGCACAAATGACAACAGAGTATTTGCCGTTACACCTCAACGTTATGTTGCAAATTTGAGTTTAAAATTGGTTGTAGTCAATGGTGTTGGCTCTCCAGTTGAGACTGTAATTGACAACATTGAAATTGATTATACAAATGTTACACCAACATTAGTTGCCCCAAATGATATAATTTTGGAAGTAAATGAAACAAATGTTGAAAACATTGATTTGAATGATTATCTGACTATAACTGACGAAAACAATATTTATGACAAAGTTTTGTATTTTGTAGAAAAACCAGTTGTCGCTCTTGAAGAAGATCCGCTTGAATATATTCCTTTTGAAACTATTTCTAACGTTCGTAACAACAACGACTATTTGATAGGATTTTATGACGAACAACGTGGAATAGTTCTTGATGAGTTGAAAGCAAAAGAAAATAATGTTTACAATGTCAAAATATATGCAGTTGTTGTTCGTTCTAATGCCACTGGCAATATTATTTATGATAGTTATGGTAGAGGCATCGATTTGAGCGAGTTGAATACTTTGCCTAATTTGGTTGATGACCAAGAAACGCAAGAAATTCCTATATATAACCTTTCATATTCAGGTACAGCAGCGCTTGGTAGTATAGTGTCATCAAATCACACAAAAGTTAACGTAAAAGTTATTTACCAAATAAGTAATGTCAATATGTATTTTGCACAAGGTGTGTTGGAAGAGGGTAATGATACTATTACTCAACCTTTGACTGATGAAGAAGAAAATCATATTTTGAACACAACTCCGTACGTTGTACGTGAAAGATATACTGATGGCAGGACAGCCACCCATAGCAATTTGGTGCTTACTATTAAAGACAAAGGTACAATTAATGCACTAGCGTACGCTTTACAAAATGCCAGCGCAAACGGATTGACTTACTCTTTAAAAGCAAGTATGTATAGTAGTCTAAATCAATACATCGATGACCTAAATACTTCAAATATATTAATCGGCGCATTGACTCCAAGAAAATCAACAGGCGAAGAGTGGATATCCTCAGATGGAATTGAAAATATTGATTACTACACAGCAAATATTGAAATAAAATCAATGCCAACCAATTTGACATATCTAAATAACGGATATATTGGCTTTGTACTTTCATACTCTTATGAAAATTTTGTATCGACATTGTTAAGCACTGAAAGATTGAAAGTAGTAAGCGGTGCGGTTAGTGAATTGAATTTGAGCCAAAACGCATTTTATGTTGACGGTACTATTGATGGCTCAAATGTTAATTGGACACTTTATGAAAATTCTGATTTGTCAGATACTGGAGTTTTGATTACAGATGCAACAGATTTGTTTGCAAGTTATTTGACAATAAATCCCGTTTATGCACTTAATAGGACTTACACTTACACTTCAAACGACACATCAATTTTGGAGATTGCATACAATTTGGGCGTACCTACATTTGACTTCAAGAAAGGTGGTACAGTAACTGTTACAGTAGCATCCGTTTCCAATGCTAATTTAATAGAAACAATCACTATCAATGTTACCGTTCCTAATGATGTGAACATGACGGTTAATTCAGGTTTTGTAGTCAATCAGGCAGGACAGCACCTTACTTATAAAAACTACCAAATCAGCAATGCTTTGGTTTACACATATGATAATCAACTCATTGATTATATAATCACATCAGTAAAAATCGGCACAATAACATACACAGATCCAGCACAATGGGAAGACATTGTTAGCATTGAAGATGGCGTTTTGACTAGAAGCAACGAATACAAAAATAACGACATTATAGTTCGTGTAAAATCTTCCGCACCTTTTGTTTCTAGTATTAATTTGGACTTTTTGATGTCAAGTCAAGTTCAAGGCATCGTAAACCCTGCGAACAATACAAGAAATATTTATGCAAATACAAATTTTGTTTTGGCAGAAGTTAAAACTAAAAACTATACAACGCCAACCGCATCTAATGCTATTTGGATAATTAAAAAGAATGTTGAGACCGCCGCTGTAGAAACGACAGACTTTACTGTTGTTGGTTTGACATCAGAGCAATACACGATTTCTTTCAATGGCGATATTAGTGCGTTTGTTATAAATACCAATGTTTCTGTTGCAAAAGAATTTGTTGTCAACTTTAATAACAATGGCGTTTTAATGACAAGTGTTACTTTGACAGCTTTGCCAAATATAAAATCTGTAATAACAAATTTAGATGACAGTATCAACACATCTACAACTCGCCAAAGCATAAACTGCGGTGATGAAATTGTCTTGGCTGACCACATCGTTATCAAACAATATGACAATACAGAAAACTACTTTTCTTACGGATTGACCAACTTAATTGATTATGAAGGTACTCCAACATATGTTGTTTCTGATGGCACAAAACTACTATTGACCAACGAAAATACACAACTAAAAGTTTTGTGGACGAACAAAACCGTTGGTGCGACAAATATTCAAAATGCACATTTGACCATATTGATAGGCGAGTTAAATATCGGAGCAATGTATATTAACGTGGTAAACAACTTGACTGTCGAAGAAACTGAGACGGGATGTGTTTTGAATGCACGCAAACTGTTTGAACGTGATAATGAAACAGAAAATAATAGTTTGTATGAAATATATACTATAAAAAATGACACTACGAGTTTGAGTTATGGCGAAAATGTGTACTTATATAATGTTGTGTCAACTGACGAAAATTTGAAGTACATTTCGATAGAAGGTGAGTATTATTTGATATACGATGCGTTTGTTGCCACCTCAACTACAATTAGTGCTAACTTTACTTTCAAAGTTAACGGCGCGACGCTTACATATACAACACAGATTGATATCGAGCCAAATATACCAACAAATCTATTTACAGATAGAAACTCTACTACCACAGGTCAAGGTACCTTGTATGCAGGCGAAAACAATGTATCACTTATGATTAATGGTGAAAATGGTTATACAAATCCAAATATTTCTTACGATGAAATAAGTTACGTTGATGAAACTATTGGCGGAGTTCTCACTCGTATTTATACAAAATTAACAAAGAATGTTGATTGCACTGAAAATATTAGTTTTGCTTTTGTTGGAAAGATACAATATTCATCATTTGACAATGTTTATGATTCTTTAAGTTTTGCAGATATATTGACAGTTAGTTCGACAGACGGCCGTACTGTTAGTGTGTTTAATGTTGGAAATGGCGTTATCGCTACACTATCAATGAGTTTGACCTATCCAAATACTAGCATTACATATACCACTGATGAAAATAGTTTAGTTTTGTTATTATTACCAAGCGATAATATAGTTGTGACATATCCGTTCTCAGATATGGAAAATAGCGAAACTATTATCAAAGGCTCATCTATAGATTTGTTCTCAGCGGATGAAAACTTTGATGGTCTAGTTCGTGCCAATGCACTTGACAGATCAAATAACGATGTCCAAATAAGCATCGAATATTATAGTAGCAATTATGTTTTTGCAGGCGGTCCTTTCTCTGATCAAAACATCATTGATTGCATCACAATTTCAAATGGTGTCATAAACATAAGTAACAGCATTGGTAATTATGGTAACGGCACAATTACTTTCCTTTTGACAACTGAGAGCGGAGCATCTGCTTTGTACAATGTCAATGTTGTCACAGATGCAACTTATACTTACACCCCAAATTATGATGATAATGATGAAAAACAGATAATCAAACAAGAAGACACAGTATTTGATTTGTATAGTAACATCATCGTTTTGGAAAAAGTTTTGGACAAATATGAAATTGGTGTTACTTCAGAAAAAATATCTGCGTATGTCATTTCAGGTAGTGAGTATATAAATATTAGTGTAGACGAACACAATAAATTATCCAATATTAGTGAGATTACATTCAAAGATATCTACTCAAAATCAATCATTGTTTTGGCAATAGTAGTCACTGAAAATGGCAATTCAGTTTATGTTGGAAATTACATTATTTGGTTAATTCCAAATGTCGAAATCGTAAATTCGGGAACTAATTGGTCGACTGAAAAAGAAAATCTTGAATATACATACACCACCACTGCCGATGTAGACACTCCTTACAATTTTGATACTGGTGCAAACAACATATTTAGTTTGGAATACAATTCGGAAGTATTGACACCTACTATTGAGTTAATTTCTGGTAACTCCTCTTATCTTGTCATTACTGGTGCCAATGTTACAATTAAGCAAGTACCTTCAATTCAAAACTATAAACTAGTTTTAAAATACTCGCTTGATGCTTTGCAACCAGATTTTGAAGTTATAATCAATTTGGTTGTAAACCCTGC
>JAQVLJ010000044.1 GCA_028704215.1 Clostridia bacterium | reverse complement strand
CACTTGGCTAAGCGGATTTAACTTAATTGGAAGTAAACCAAAGTTTGATTCCCATATATTTATGTCTTTTAAGTTATTCACAGTACAAAGGTAAAAATTTATTCTCTGTTATTTGATTTTATTTTTCAATTTAAGCTTATCCTGGATTTTACAATTGTGCCTAACGTGGTGCAAGTAGGCTATCGTAGCCCTGCTTTCTGCCTTTAGCGTTGGCTTTGCAGGGCTATGGAGCTTACTTGCTGTTGGCTGCTGGTGTTTGTCTTATTTCTGTTAACATACTCAAATTCACATTTTAAATGTCCATTCGTTATTTCAAGTTACCAATATGTGTCAAACGAAACTTCATTCATTAACATTTGATTAGTGTTTAGTTTATCTAAGTCTGTATTCACAACAATTTTCCTACCACCACTATTCCCATGGTCATTCTTTTCGTATATTGTAATCGTATAGGTATTACAAGGGTAGTTACCTCGTCTATCATTCAAACTGCACCACACGTGTAGATACTCAATAAAATATAGCCAACCGTTTTTATAATTAAAGAAACTTGATTGATAATCTGTTTCTCCTGTGATTAAGTTTTTTTTAAATATTTAACACAACCCGTACGAATATTGCCCCAGTTATAAGGAACTTTCATTTTTATAAAAAATGCTGGTCCCATATAACCTTCTATGCCTTTCGCTAAATAAATCATAACGTTATCAGTTGTTGTTAACGAGTAGTAAGAGTAGTCGTTGTGATTGATAGGCTGACAAGTTTGAGCAAATGCAATAGTTCCATAGTACAAACAAAAGCAAAATATCAAAAGAGTTTTTTTCATAGTTACTTAATCTTTTTAGCGGTTATTATGTCGCCATCAAAATCAATAAGTATCATATTAGTATTATCTTGCAAATAGAACCAAAAGTTTTTATTAATTTTTTCGCTACATTCTATAACACCTCCATCGTTTGTACTGTTCATTTTGTATGTAAAACTATTGTTATTATTTGTTCCTGACACAATAGTTTCTCCATTGAATTCTGTAATTAACACACATTCATAGTTTTCCTTAAATTTGAGTTGCATAGAGAGCGATTCACCATCTTCTTCTATTGTTACATCCCAAATAGAATTAGCCAAGACAGAAGAATTTTGTGCACTAACAGAAACTCCAAAGCCAATCAAGACTACCAACATTAAAAAATATTTCCTCATTTTTTATTTTTAGTTTAATGTCTCGCTTCCTTAAAGCAGACGATTTAATTATTATTTTTTGTCTTTTTTTTGTTTTTTATACAAAATATCTAACACAATTATACGTGTATTTATTTGAGTATATTGTTATTTTTTGAATGTTTGCTTTATACCTGCTACTATACTTACTATTTTTTTGTTATTGTTATTATCCAATTATTGATACAAAAATCTTGATACCCACCTTGATAATCATACCCAATAAAATTTTCCGACAAATCGTGAACGTAATCTTTAAAAGTTGCAGTATAATTACCTTTTGAACTTATTGCGGTTACCTTTTCAATTTCATAAGATCCAATATTGTCGTCATAAATTGTCAAATATATGTACTGAGTACCTTTGTATGAAAAATAATTAACTTCCTTCCCATCAGGATAAGTAATGCTTCCGTTTCCCAATCCTAATATTGTATATGTATTATTTGTGCTTTTCTGGATTTTATCTGTTATAGGAATTTGTTGTTGACTTTTCCCATAAAAAACAAAAACATCGCTACCAAAATCAACAGTAATGGTATTATTATTTTTTATGAATGATACCTTCTCACCTGCTGATGAGATATAATATCCAGTTCTACTATTGCTATTATAATAGTACTTTACATCAACTCTTTTTATTTTTTCAAGTTGTTCTTCATCACTACTAGATAGATTTACACGTTCAGGAGGTGAAAAATTTATAATAATCAAATTATTGTCTTCATTGAATGATAATTCTGTCGTTTTGTATCCACTACTTGCATTATTGTGAAAATGTGTCCATTTTGTGCCAATTAAATCAGCACTTGTATTTTTATCAATATCGCGTATATTGTTGGTTTCAGATTGTTGTGTTTCGGATATTTCTCCAATGTTTGCTGTAACTATTTGACCAACCGTTACTGAAGAGCTTATTGACTGGTAAACTGAAGACGATAATGACGATACAAAAAACTGCTTGTCGTAATCTGTTGCGCCGATTGCCTCATAAATAGAGTTTAGTTGTGATTGAGAAAACTGACTTTCATTAAAAATAAAACCAATGGATGTAGCTGGGTCGCGGAGATATACGCACTTTTTATAACTGTATGAAACATAATCAAACCACTCAAACAGAAACCAAAACTCAATATTAGGATAGGCCTGGATTACATCACCCCAAGTGCTTCCAATGCTAATGTTTTCAGGTGTTTTATAGTCAGTAGTCAAAAAAGCAATGGAATAAATTTTTGAATTATTATTATATGGAACAATTACGCAAGCTCTATCATTCGAAGGACTATACACATCATAATATGTATAAGGTTCAGTAGAACCAAGTAAACTATTGTATCCAGGTGTTTTCTTTTCCTCCATTCGAATATTTGGGTTTGCTTGTTTTATCTCATCAAGTGACATTCCCGAATTCATTCTTATACCATTAAAAGTAAATTGATATTCCTCCTCTTCAGTTTTATTGGTAGAAAGATCTGATATGGAGCCATCTTTTTTGCTTGTACAACTATCACATCCTGTCAAAGACAAACAGAATAATACAGCAGCAAATAATTTACACAAATCCATTTTCATATCTTGCTTATTTTACCAAAATCCGTAATTTCCCATGTGTTTTCATTCTTTTTGAGATAAACCCGCCAGCGATAAACTTTTACTTTATTTTCATTTAGAAAATAACAAATCACTTCTTCTGTATCACTTGGAACATTATTTGTTCTTAAAATTTCAGTTTCCATTTTTGAGAGTTCAGAAAAAAAACGTAGTCCATCGTCATCCCATCTTAAGTTATCTTTGATAAATTCTTCTCTCATTTCTTTGGTCAGATATTTTGAAGCTTCGTTTATATTTCGGTTGAAATATTCATTTTTAAAATTTTCAACTACTTTTTCCGGTGTTTGGGCATCCGCAGAACATCCACTAAATAAATTAGTGAAAATTGCTATTTCAAGAATAAACGTAAATAATTTTTTCATAATCAAATAATTTAAATTTTAAAACTTCTATATTACATAATAATTACAACTTAAGTTTGATAAGAATTTTGTCCAACATTTTCAGACTTCGTACATTACAATTAATGCAAAAACTGCCCAAGCCATAACAAAACCATTCCATTGTTTAGTAACCGCAATAAATTGTGAACCAAAATTGTCAGCAATATTAATTACGGTATCGTTGGTTTTATTAATAAAGTCGTTTCCATCCTTTGCAGAGAAATTTCTATTTGCTTCGGCAATAATTTGCCCGCCATCATCTGGACAAAACTTTGATCCATCAGCATATTCTTTTCCACACTTTACACAACAAGGTATTAGTTTTTCGGGCGATACTAATTTCGTACCATCTTCACTACAAAATTTCGTTCCTGTCGGAAAAATTTTTCCACACTTTGGGCAAGTCGTAGTTTCAATAAACTCCACTTCAAGATTACAACCGCAATTTTGGCAAAATTTTGTACCCAATTCAAATTCCACATTGCATTTAGGACATTTATACATTGTCGTCATTTTTTTGCTTGATGGCTTTATTTGCATCCATAATTCCACCAGCTAAAACTAATTAGACCCTTTTTGTTTTTTGCTTTACTTCCGTTCTTTTAAAAAGATTTTCGATATTTATAATTCACATTTAATTTCTCCAAAAGTTATTTGTCGATTACTGTCCAATCGTTGAAATTCAATTCTACTAAATGTTCTAGGTTTTACTTCTATTATTTGTGTTTTGTTTTTTACATTCTCACAATTAATGCAAGTAACCTTTACTTTAATCAAATCATTAGTCATATTTACAATTTTTCCACGTCCGTCACCATCGTTATAAGTATGAAAAGTATAGCTGAATTGTATTTGTTTTGGAACAGTTTGATTATTTGCTGTTATTGTTCCGTTATAATCAATTGTTTGTGTGTCGCTTTGTTTTGTTAATATTCTGGTTTGACCAAAAAGGCTTATACTAGGCAAACATAAGAATATAATAAATATAAAATTTTTCATTTTATTTGTTTTAAATCAGCTCCTTGTCTGATATTTTAAATATTACAGTTCTTTAAATGATTTTATTGATTGTTCTAAATTGTCTGCAAGTTTACTAATACTTGTGCCACCAGATAAAATAATTATCTGATACAAAGTCTCCTTCCCTTCAATAAAAGCAAAACTTCCATACATAGCATCTTTCAAGAATGTTCTTTTTTGGAAAGCATTTAGCATAACAGCATTCATGCCATTGATTTTGGTTTCAGTATAGCCACCTATCTCTACTTTGTCCATATCAAACATATTGTGAAGAGTTATTGTAGCCATATTGTCGAGCAACGATTTGTCTTTTCCAAAATCTGGCAACTCTTTTTTTATTTCTTCCACCGAATTTACAAATTCTGACTTTGGTTCGTCAATAACTTGAAATGAAACATCTAATGTTTTATTTAAATATTGAAGAGAAGCATCTTCACTTAATTTGGTTGTTGGCGATAAAAACGAAGGTACATCTATAGAAAACTGTTTTTTTACAATAACCGTTTGTGCTGTGTCATCATTTCTTGCTTGATTTTGCTTGATGGCCTTATTAGCATCCATAATTCCACCAGCTATTAAACTAATTAATCCCATTTTATTTTTTGTTTTACGTCTATCCTTGTTGTAGACGGTTTTAATTCTCTAATTTTAAAATTCTACGATAGCTTCCTTGCTGTTATAGGCTGGTTGTGTTTCCAATTTTTGTATGATTTTTTACAAAATTAAAAATTCTCTTTCAATCGCAAAATAAAAAAAATGCAAGCCTAGTTGAAAATGCTTGGCTTGCAATAGTAATAATTGTTATTCTTTGGTGGCATAAACCACAAAATTTCCTACAGATAAATAGTTTTTCCACGAGTCTCTACACTCCTCATTGGAAAAAGTAAATGTTGCATATCCTTTACCAAAGTCAGCTTGACCACCATATCGTTTGTCAATTGTAATTGTTTCAGACGAACTTTGCAAACATGAAAGCATACCAATTCCACCACATGATATAGTTACACTTACAGCTCCTCCATTGTTCAAATAGGTTAATAAATCTCCTGTTAATTTCACATGAACAGAGAATTGCAAGGACTCAACAAAATTGCCATTTCGCATACTTCCAGAGTTCATATGCACATCCTGTATTTCTACGTTTTGTGCATAGGTGCTACAAATTCCGAAACCAATTACAACTAATAATACAAAAAACTTTTTCATTTTAAATTTGTTTAAAGTCCACTCCTTTTGCAGACTATTATTGTTAATCCCGCTCTAACGGCTTCGCGAGTGTCTTGCCTCTATTGTTAGTGTTGATTTTACATTCAATGAATTATTGAAATGGTATAAATGGTATCAAAAATTTCATTTATCCTTTTCATTTCTTATAAATGGTTATTAGACCTCTTTGTTCTGCATTTTTTAATATTCGCTCAATATCATTGCCTATATTCTGCTGTGTGGAAAAAGCTCCCACACTTACACTACTTTTTGTAACATCCACTATTGTTGCACCTTTTGTATAATAGAGATTATATGTATATGAATTTGCTCCTATCCATTTATAACCATTTGTAAAATCCCCGTTATTTTGGCGCCAGCTCGAATTGGTAAAAGTAATTTTATTATTTACAGACGCTACCTGATTTACAGACGGAATATTATTACCTCCACTTTGAGTTTTTTTTAATTCAATAGTTAATTTTGACGGATTATCATACAATTTTAAAATCAACTGAGCATCTTCGATAATAGTAACATTGTCATTTATATAGGTCATCTTAACGTAAACCTGATCAAGCAATTGTGCAAATGTCGAAGATATAGATAATATGAAAATCAAGATAAATGATATTTTTTTCATTCCATTTTTTAGTTTAGAGTCCACTCCTTTTGCAGACTATCATTGTTAATTCCCGCTCTTACGGCTTCGCGAGTGTCTTGCCTCATTGCCTGTTGTCGAAAATGTAATCAAACACTGTTTTTACGTACTGTCGTCCTACACTTGCAGCCAACGGCAGTCTGTCTAAAAACCCTTCAAAATTAGCAAAAATTGTTAATTACTTGGATTTTTGGACTAAAATAAAGAGTTTTAAGGGGATAAAAATTTTGCTGTATTCCTTGAGTTAGTTT
>JAQVLJ010000043.1 GCA_028704215.1 Clostridia bacterium | reverse complement strand
ATACAGCATTGACTCACTCTTCATACGCAAACGAATACAAAATAGAAAGTAATGAACGGCTAGAATTTTTGGGTGATAGTGTCCTTGGACTTATAACAAGTGAATATATGTACAAGTATTTGGATTTAAATGAAGGCAAAATGAGCAAGCTTCGTGCCAATATGGTTTGTTGGCAAAATTTGTCTAAGATTTTAAAAAAAATGGACATCAAAGACAAATTAAAATTAGGCAATAGTTTGAAAACCATATCTGACTCAATGTTGGCCGACACCATTGAAAGTATGATTGGAGCGATTTACTTAAAACACGGACTCAACAAAACGCGTGATGCTGTGCTTGAACTTCTTAATGTAAAAGAATATTTACATTCTAATCCGAAAGCAATAGACTTCAAAACCGAATTGCAGGAAATTTGTCAAAAGTTAAAAATGAAAGTTCGCTATGATATAACTAATTATGTTACTAAGGGCGGGCAAACAAATTTTCGTAGTAAGATATATATAGATGATGTTTTTTATGGTTACGGAACAGGAAGTTTAAAAAAAGAAGCGGAACAGAATAGTGCAAAAATAGCAATTAGTAAACTAGAAAAGCATAATGTATGATAAAATAAATATGTTTTCATTTAGTGGACAGATTGTGCAATCTGTGTTACTATTTCGTAAGGAGATAAAAGTATGTTATTTGAACCACCAATAGATGAAGTTGTAAAAGCGGCAGGAAATGCTTATATCGCTACTATTATTATCGGTGCGCGTGCAAAAGAACTTCAGAACAAAATCCCTGCTTTGTTGCAAGCATCCAGTAGCCTTGCTATTACTTATGCTGCTGAAGAAGTAAAAAATGGCGAAGTGATAGGTGTTTCAGTCAAAAAATAATTGCATCGCAGAAGTAGTAGTAGATGTTTCAAATGACAATGTAGATAAAGTGTTTGACTATATTGCTCCGCTTTCTTCCCAAATAGGCATGAGAGTTATGGTGCCTTTTGGTCATCAAGTAGTGTTAGGCTACATAATAAACAAAAAAGATAGTACTGACTATCAGTTAGATAAATTAAAAAGTATTCATAGATTGCTAGATAATGAACCATTGTTATCAGCAGAAATGTTGAGTTTGAGTAAATATATGGCTCAACACTTTTTTTTGAGATTGTGCGATGTTTTTAAACTTATGTTGCCATCTAGTGTTAGATTGGACAAAGTTAAAGAAAGCACAATTGATTATGTCGAACTTGAAAAAAACGTTAATTTTGATGAAACTATAAAATTGATTAAAAATGCAAAACAACAAGCACGTATTGTTAGTTATTTATATGAGAATGGCAGAACGCTGTCAAGTAATTTGATTCAGCTTTTTGGGCGTAGTGCTTACAATTCATTGTTAGAAAAAAAATTAATCGTCAAAGATAGTGTTCGTGTATATCGTGAACAAAATTATAAAGTATTAAAAAATGAAAAAATAGTTTTAACTCAAGACCAGGAAAGAGCGATAAACACTATAAAATCTCGTACAGGAAATTATTTGATACAAGGTGTTACTGGCAGTGGAAAAACAGAAATATACATGAACATAATTGATGAAATATTAAAACAAGGCAAATCTGCAATTATGCTTGTCCCAGAAATATCACTTACTCCTCAAATGCTTTCCCGTTTTAAAAGTCGTTTTGGCGATACTGTTGCGGTTTTGCATAGTGGACTGAGTGCTGGCGAAAAATATGACGAATGGACACGCATATTTAATGGTGAAGCAAAAGTGGTGTTAGGAGCAAGGTCTGCTATTTTTGCTCCTCTTAAAGACATAGGCGTTATAATTATCGATGAAGAACACGACCGCTCATACACAAGTGAAACAAATCCTCGTTATGTTACAGAAGATGTTGCATTGTATCGTGCAAAATACAATGAATGCAGTATGATTATGGGAAGTGCAACACCGAGCATAGAGACATACAAAAAAGCAAAAGAAAGCACGTTTCAGTTGATAGAGTTACCAAATAGGATAAATGATATCAAAATGCCTGACATTGAAATAGTAGATATGTTAGGTGAGGTACTAGATGGAAATACAAGTGCTTTTTCAAGAAAGTTATTGTCACAACTCAAAAAAACTATGGATGATAAAAAGCAAGCAATGATTTTTATTAATCGTAGAGGATACGCAAGTTTTGTAATGTGTAAGGAATGTGGCTATGTCGCAAAGTGCGATGATTGCGAGGTAGCGTTGGTTTACCATAAGGAAGATAATGAACTAAAATGTCATTTTTGTGGGAAAAGGTACCGCGCACTTACAAATTGTCCAAATTGCAATAGTAAATATATAAAATATGGCGCTATTGGAACGGAACGTGTAGTTAATGAATTAAAAGAAATATTCCCAAATATTCCAATACATAGAATGGATAATGATACTACGCGCGGAAAAGATGGACATAGAAAAGTTTTGGAGCAATTTTCTAGTGTAACCCCAAGTATTTTGGTCGGTACTCAGATGATTGCAAAAGGTCATGACTTTCCTTTGGTTAGTTTTGTCGGCATAATTGATGCAGATGTAAGTTTGTATAATTCAGATTTTAGATCGGTTGAAAATACCTTTCAATTAGTTACACAAGTATCGGGTAGAGCGGGTAGAAAAAACGGAGATGGAAAAGTAGTTTTACAGACATATTCGCCCAAACATTATGTTTACAAATATGCTACAAATTATGATTACAAAGGGTTTTTTACAAAGGAAATTAATTTGCGACAAACAACGGGATTTCCACCATTTTCCACTATAATGCGTATACTTATTAGCAGTTCAGACAATGAACTTGCAGTTAACGCGACAAAAGAATTGTATGAAAAATCACTTGCCATTAAGGAAAAATATGGAAAACAAATTATTTTTATGCAAGCGATGCCTTCACCTGTAAAACGTATACAAACAAAATATCGTTATCAAATTTTGTTTAGGTTTTTGCCAAATGAAGATATACGTTTTGACATTTTTAAAATTAGTGATATAATCTACAAAAATGTTTCAATCTTTGTTGAAACTAATCCTCAAAATTTAAGATAAGGAGAATTTATGGCTACAAGAGATATTGTACTCTGGACTGATGATTTTTTAAGAAAAAAATCAAGACCAGTAGAAAAGTTTGATGAAAAACTACATGAACTTTTAGATGATATGAAAGAAACGCTCGTATTAGAAAAGGGAGCCGGTCTTTCTGCTGTGCAAATCGGCTCATTAAAAAGATGTTTTGTTATAAGCATAAACGGCGTTTATATGGAATTTGTTAACCCAGTTATAGAAAAAACTTCTGGTAAACAAATAAACAAAGAAGGCTGTCTTAGCGTAAAATTGTCATCCGAATATGTTCAAAGACCTGCAAAAGTTACTTTGAGTGCTTTTGATAGGTATGGAAATCCATTTACATTTACCTGCACAGAATGGACTGCTATTGCAGTTATGCACGAAAATGACCATTTGGATGGTATTTTGTATATAGACAAAATTGTAAAGGATTGTTAAAATGAAAATTGTTTTTTTTGGTACATCACAATTTGCGGTTCCGATAATTGAGGGCATTTTGAATACAGAAAACGATTTATGTGCTATTGTTTGTCAACCTGACCAAATCAATCAAAGGAATAACAAAATTGAATATAGCCCAGTAAAAAAATTTGCACTTAAAAATAACATACCATTATTTCAATTTAGACGTTTGAATAAAGAAGGGGAGCAGATATTAAAAGATTTGGCTCCTGACATTATTATTACTGCATCCTATGGTCAGATTATTAGAAAAAATATTTTGGAAATCCCAAAATATGGAATATATAATGTTCATGGTTCTTTGTTGCCAAAATATCGAGGACCAGCACCTATTCAGTGGAGCATAATAAAAGGCGAAACCCAAACTGGCATAACAATTATGAAAACAGAAGAAGGCATAGACTGTGGTGAAATCTATATACAAACAGTATGTAGAATTAATGAGAATGATACATCATCTAGTATGTTTGACAAATTAAGTACACTAGGTAAAGATGTAATTATAAATTTTTTAAATAATTTTGAGTATTATATAAAAAATGGAAAAAAGCAAAATGATGCTGAGTCTACTTACTTTCCAATGATAAAAAAAGAAGATGCACAAATTAAGTTTGACAATAATTCAAAAGATATTGTCAATATGATTAGAGGCTATGATCTTTTAGGTGCATTTTTCTTTTATAAAAATGTGCGTTACAAAGTACTATCTGCAAAAGTGTGTGATAAAGCGATTGAAATTATGCCTAGCGGAAGTATTTTGTGTGCAAAATCAAAAATGGGCTTGTATATTGCATCAAAAGATGGAGCGGTGGAAATATTAAAAATTCAACCAGAAAATAAAAAAATTATGGATATTAAGGATTTTTTAAATGGAACAAAATTTGAAGTCGGAGAAAAAATCGAATATATTAGCTAATTATAACCTCAGCGAATTGGAATCTTTTTTGCTTGATATTATTAAGCCAAAATATAGAATTAAGCAAATATTTGATGCAATTTTGCAAGCAAAAGATATCGATGAACTTAATATTCCCAAGGAAATGATAACAAAATTAAGTGAAAACTATATTTTGAAACCACTAAAAATTCATACAGTTTTGAAGTCGAAAGATGGCACAAAAAAATATTTATTACAACTAAACGATGGTAACATTTTTGAAAGTGTATTTTTGACTCAAAACTACGGTAATACAATCTGTTTGTCAACACAAGTTGGATGCAGAATGGGTTGTTCATTTTGTGCTTCGACAGTAAAAGGACTTATTCGTAATCTGACAGCGGGAGAAATGTTGGCTGCTATATCCATAATAAACGCAGACAATGGACAGAAAACTGAGCGTAATTTTAGTAATATTGTGTTGATGGGAAGCGGTGAGCCTCTTGATAACTTCGATAACGTTACAAAGTTTTTGTATCTGGTAACGGATAAAAACGGATTCAATTTGAGTGAACGCAACATTTCTTTGTCTACTTGTGGACTTGTCAACAAAATATACGATTTGATGAAATTAAAACTGAATATCAACTTATGCATAAGTTTGCACGCAAGTACAGATGAGATTAGACAGAAAATTATGCCCGTTGCTAAGGCATATTCTATCAATGAAATCGTAAAAGCGGTGTTTGACTATGCAAAATATACAAAACGTAGAGTGATACTAGAATACTGCTTGATAAAAGGTGTCAATGACAGTTTTGATGATTGCGAAAGACTAGTAAAATTGTTTAAAAATGTTTTGTGTCATTTTAATGTTATTAACCTTAATCCAAAAGACGACAAACAAAGCCCAGTAACAAAAAAATCTGCTTACGCATTCGTACAAAAGTTAAATGACTTAGGGCTTTCTGCTACATTAAGACGAAGTCAAGGAAGCGACATTGAAGGTGCATGTGGGCAATTAAAAGTAAAATTTGAACAAAATGATGAAAAAAATAGCAAAAAATAGCAAAAATTTATATTTTTTTAATAAACTTATGATATAATAAAAAATATTAAAGAAAATAAATGCAGGAGAATTTATGCCAAAGATAGTTGTAAGTGCATCATCTATGCCAGCAGGCAGAAATATGTCAAGCCAATTAGACTATTTGAAAAAAGTACAAACTTATGGTGCTGATATGTACCATTTTGATGTTATGGACGGAGTTTTTGTCAAAGCAGAAACTATTGATTATATGTATTTAAAAGAAATGAAGTTAAATACAGTTTTGCCTTTTGACGTGCATTTGATGATTGCAAATCCTGAAAAACTTATAACAAAATATATAAAAAATGGTGCTGATATTTTGACTCTTCATGTAGAGGCATTCAAAGATGAAAAAGCACTTTTGAAAGCCATCGAAAGAATAAAGAAAGCAGGAGTACTTGCTGGTTTGTGTATTGATTTGGATACTTCTGTTGAAAAAGTGACCAAATACTTAGATGTTATTGATTTGGTGCTTATTATGAGTGTAAAAGCCGGCGCTATCGGACAAAGCTTTGAAGAAAAAGCAATAGCAAAAATCAAAAAAATACGAAAGTTAAATAATGATATTTTGATAGAAGTAGATGGTGGTATCAATGATAGTAACGTAAAAAATGTTATCAAGGCAGGTGCTGATATTGTTGTCAGCGGTAGCTATATCTATGAAAATGATACATTTATGGCAATTCAATCACTAAAACAAGGTAATAAATAAATGGACGATAGATTTTATTTTGAAAAAAGCAATTTTAAAAATAATGAAATATCGTTTTCTCAACAAGAATCAAGACACATTTCGTTGGTTCGCCGACTCAAAATAGGTGACAAAATAAACGCATTTTGTGGCGACGGCTACGATTATTTTTTGCAAATATCT
>JAQVLJ010000002.1 GCA_028704215.1 Clostridia bacterium | reverse complement strand
TCAACAACTTTTTCTCTCAAATCTACTGTATTCTCCCCAATGCCGCCTGTAAATACTATGGCATCAAGTCCTCCCATGGTAGCAGCATAAGCACCAATGTATTTCTTAATAGAATAACACAACATATCAAGTGCTAGCTTAACGCGAGGGTTATCTAAATTTTGCTCAATATCTCTCATATCGGAAGTAAAACCCGTTATACCAAGCAATCCACATTCTTTGTTCATAAAGGTTGTTGCTTGTTCTACATTTTTACCAGTAATCTCGCATATTGTTTGTACTAAAGATGGGTCTATATCTCCACACCTTGTACCCATTGGTACTCCCGCCAAAGGTGTGTAGCCCATTGATGTATCTACGCTCTTACCATCTTTGATTGCAGTAATACTACTACCATTACCCAAATGACAAGATACTATTTTTTTACCTTCCAGTCCGCCAATAAGTTTGCCTGTTTCATTTGCAATAAATCTATGAGACGTGCCGTGAGCGCCATATCTACGTACATGATGTTTTTCGTACATTTCATATGGCAAAGCGTACATATATGCCACATCGGGCATGGTCGAATGGAAAGAAGTGTCAAAGACAACTACATTTTTTACTTTGGGCAACATTTCAAGACACGCTCTCATGCCATAAATTGCCGCTGGGTTATGTAACGGTGCCATGGGAATAATTTTTTCCAATTCCTTTAAAATATCATTTGTAACAAGCATAGATTTGATAAATTTTTCACCACCGTTTACCATTCTATGTCCAATACCTTCAATGTCATCTAGTGATGATAACACACCTATTTTTCCATCTAGCAAAAATTTTAACATTTGTTCGATTGCCTGAGCGTGTGTGGGCATTGAAGCTTCAAATTTTTCACTTCCCTTGTCGCTACTATACTTGATAAAAGAACCGTTTATACCTATTCTTTCACAATTACCTTTTGCTAATACTTCTTCTGTTGCGGTATCCAAAAATTGAAATTTTAAAGATGAACTACCTGCATTTAATACCAAAATCCTCATTATTTTACTCCTTTTTCGTTTGTAGTTTGGTAATCAAAACTGTACTCAAAATATCTGCGATTGTGCAACCACGAGACAAATCGTTGACAGGTTTATTAAAATTGTGACAAATAGGACCAATAGTCATAAATTTGCCAAAATGTTTAACCAGTTTGTAACCGATATTTCCGCTATTCAAATCTGGAAATATCAAAACGTTTGCATTTGTGAACTCAATACCCTTTCTTGTTGCTACTTTTTCGTTAAGAGCGGCATCTACTTGAACTTCTCCACAAACCCTTAGATCATTTCTTTTTTGTTTAATTATTTCTGTAGCGGCTTTTATTTTTTGCGGGTTTTCTCCCTTACCGCTCCCATCAGTTGAATAGGACAACATAGCAATACTAGGTTCTTTATTCAAAGTGTTTTTAAAAAAATCGGCACTAGCAATAGCAATTTCACTCAACAATTCTTCATCCGGTTCTATATTCAAAGCGCAATCAGCAAATACAAATACTTTTTTGTTTTTAACCATAAGTATACTGCTTGTAATCATTTTGTTTTCTATGCCTTTTATTATCTGCAAAGCAGGACGTAAACTATCAGCGGTAGAATAATTTGCTCCACAAACCATACCATCACAAGCACCACTATATAAAAGCATGGTTGCAAAATATATAGGATTTTTTAATAGTTCCGCCGCCTCTTCAAGCGATTGTAATTTGTCTTTTCTTCGTTCATATAGGGCTTTTGTCATCTCAGTTATTTTGGCATAATTTTCGATGTTAATTACCGTAACGTTTTTGTTTTTTACAAAAAAATCATCAAAGTCACCCGGTTTACCCAACACAGTAATTTTTGACCAGTTGTTTCTAGCCAAAAACTTACAAGCAGTATATATCCTGTCGTCAATATTTGCTTCAGGAATTACTATATTTGCATTTATAAGTTTTGCTTTTGTTTTTATATTCATATTTTAACCTTTTAGTATTTTTTTAAGATTGTCTATTTCATTTTCCATTGCTTGTTCACCCAAACGAATAGACACAATGGCTTGTTTTTTCTCAAAATCTGATTGTTTAATCTTTTTTTGAGTTACTTTGATAAAAATATCACTACAATTGTACTTTGCACTATGAGCAACTTGCATAAGTGTAATCATATTAACCAAAATTCCAACAAGTTTTACTGGGTATTTTTCTGGCGAATAATTACCCAATGCATCTACTGATAAAATCACAGCATCTGGCATCATTCTACGAGCAATGTCATCAGGAACATTGTCTACTGTCCCTCCATCAACAAGATATTTTCCATCCACTTCGACTGCTTTGAACAAAGTAGGAACAGCGATACTAGCCTTAATATTTCTTTTTAATAACCCTTTTTCCAGATTGTATTGTTTACCATTTTCCAAATTTGCAGCAACACAAACAAAAGGTATTTTGGTATCCTCTTGCTTTGTATCACCAAAAAGCAAATCCATCAATTTGTCAAGTCTTCTTCCACCAATAAGCCCTTTTCTGAAAAATCCCAAAATATCAAAATCGACAAAGTTTTTTCTTTTAAATCTAAGTGCGGTCTGTTCCAATTCCTCAATAGTTTTGCCCATTGCATAGTAACCGCCCACCAAAGAACCCATTGAAGTGCCTACAATCAAATCTGGTTTGATTCCGTTTTTTTCCAGCACTTTCAATATGCCAATGTGACAATATCCCTTTGCTCCGCCTCCGCCCAAAACGAGCGCCAATTTTTTCATTTTATTCCTTTCATTATTTTGTGTTATTTACCATACAATTATATATGATTAGAATATCTAAGTCAAATATTACATTGTGTGTGATTTTAATTTTTATTACTATTTTTTGTTTCAATGCAGAAATTTATATGAAGTCTGCTTTGGCGGGAATATACGTTTGGGCTAACAATGTACTACCCGCTTTGTTTCCCTTTTTTATTTTTACTAGAATAATTGTTGCACTCAACGCAAATTTGAATTTAGATTTTTTGACTAAAAAGTGTTTTAATGCGCCAAACGGAAGTGGGAACATTTATGCATTAAGTATTTTGTCCGGATATCCTGTCGGTGCAAGAATGATAAGTCAGTATCACAATATGGGCTATATAAATGATGGACAAGCCACACAAATGTTGTCTTACTGTTCTACATCTGGTCCAGTATTTATGATGGGCACAGTGGGTATTGGCATGCTCAAAAGCAATAGTGCAGGTTTAATAATTTTTGTAGCACATATTTTGGGCAGCTTTTTGAACGGATTACTTTTTAGAGGAAAAAAAATATTTAGCCAAAACAGTCAAAAAACATTATTAATTAACAATAATCAAAATGCTATGATATTTGACAGTGTATACGACAGCGTAATAAGTATTCTTTTGGTCGGTGGATACATAGTAATTAGTTTTGTGATAATTGATATATTAAACAACCTAAATATAATTCCTATTTTAGCAAGTTGTTTTAGCAAAATATTTTTTATACAGAACAAAGAATTGATATTATCAATATTTAACGGTCTTATCGAAATGACAAGAGGTTGTTTAGACATCTCAAACCTTAATATTTCAATACAAATAAAAACAATAATTTGTTGCGGTTTAATATCATTTTCTGGGTTATGCGTATTTTTGCAATCTCTTGCATTTTTGACAAAAATTAAAATTAAAAAATCAAAACTTATTTTAATGAAAGTAACTCAAAGTGTTTTATCTATAATTGTTTGTGCATTAATTGTTTTGTTATTATAAACAAAAGAGGCTTTACCCCTTTTTATTGTGGTTTAAAACAATTTTGCATTTCCTCAAAAATCGGCTTACACTTTTTATGAATTTGGCAAAAATAGTCAAGGGCAATCATAAGTGAAAAAACGTACTGTTTGTCATTATTGTTACTTGACGTTACAAAGGATTCTAGCAATATTTGCAGCTCTTCTTTGTAAATGGTTTTTAATTTGTAATTGTCCAAATTGTGCAATTCTATCTGAGCAACTCGTGCAATTTTGTTATAAATGTTGTCTTGGTATTCTTTTGATTCTGTCAAAATATGTGTATTGGTATAAAACTTATTTATCGCTTTTTTAAACGGCAAAATAATTACTTTAGAAAACTCTTCAAACTCCCTATTTCCAAGTTCGTTACCGTCTTTGAAATAAGTATTTAAAAAATCAAAAAAATTTATTTCTTTGTTATCAATATTGTACAAAATATTAAAACAAACCGCCACAATTTTTTTTGACTCAGATGGCATAACTACAACATTTTCGTTGTTAAAAACATTTCCCAATTCTTTGCCTATATCAAAATTTTCCAAACACTTAGAAATAATATTTTTTATTTTTTCACTGTAAGCGATACTTTTCATAATTCCAGAAATTTTCAAATCGGCCAAAATATATTTGCCTTTTAAAAAATCATCACAAGCGGTATTGAATTGTTCCAATTCATAGTTAACATCAACTGACATAAACATTACCTCAATATAATAATAACAAACTAAAAAGTAGTTTGCAAGTATTTGAAAATAATATGTCAAATTGTTGAGATTTAAGTCAAAATATTGTAAAATAGATGTATGAGTAAAGAAATGCAATTCAAACCAGATGATACTGTTAACAAATTAATCATAATGTATGTTTTGGACAAAATGGAAATTCCACTAACAGAAAATTCCATTTTGGAGATTTGTTCTAGTCAGAATAATTGGATCAATTATATGGATTGCAAAGACTTAATGTATCAACTTATTAAAGCAAAATTTATTTACAAACCCAACACTGCAAATAACGAAAATCGATACAATATTACGTATGCCGGACGTGATTGTTTATCTCAATTTTTTACTAGAATACCAGCTAGTTTAAGAGACAGCATTTCGCAGTTTGCAAAAGAAAATAAAATGCATTTCAAACGTAGTCAAGAGTACGTTGGTAGTTATTACAAAAATATGGATGGCTCATATTCTGTTGAATTAAAAATTTTGGAACCATTAACCACTGACTCAATTTTTGAATTAAAATTAAAAACTGACACTCGACACAACGCTATTGTTGCTTGCAAAAAATGGAGAGAGTTGGCTGCAAACGTATACGAAACCATATATGGAAAAATTATTGATGATTAATATTATTTAATTTAATTAATTAAAATATTATGAAAAATTATATAAATAATCATTTTAATCAAATATTTTGTGATTTTATTAAAAAAATAAGCAAATTTGCTTATTTTGTTTTTTTTATATTTAATTCTATATATTTTCATATTAATTTGTTTTTAATTTTTTTTATTTTAAATTTAATTTTCATCGTAATCTACAAATAAATTTTTTTCCAAATAATTTTCGTAAGAAAGATTTGAAAAACTAATCCAACTAGAAACTGCTAAAAATATTATCAACATTGGCATAATCGATATTTCTGTCCCAGTCATAAATGACTCAAACTTCAATGCGAAAAACACAACTGCTCCGATTGAAAAAGTGATAGCCATTATAAAAACAATGATTCTATATATCTTAACAAACTTGTCATTTGAATTGGAATTTCTAATAGTTTTTTCATCATAATATTCTTCATCTTTTAGAGCATTAATTATTCTATAATTTCTACTCAACAATATGCTCAACGCAGTCATCATTATTAATGCATTAGCAACTATGATAACAAAAATTATCCAATCAATCATACTAATCACTGTCAAATAATGTTTAATTCCATATAGTGAAAGACAAGTCAAAACAACTACAACTAACAATAAAGCCAAAAACATATACTTGACAAAATTATCTTTTTTAAGATATGAAGCAAATCGTTTTTCGTATCTTATTGTACAATTACCTTCATTATTCTTTTTTACCATCCTCTTCCGCCTCCTCCGCCGAAGCCGCCACCTACAGAGCCACCACCGCCAAAGCCGCCACCGCCAACTCGGCTTGATGATTGTGTAAGCGATTTGAATTGTTGACTATTTAAAATATTTTGATTTAACACGTTTGTAGTATTGAATAGCATAGTAGCGACAAAATATGGTGTAACAAAATCTTTGTTTGTTCCTTCATACCATTCAGGCAATGGTACTACTATATTTTCAAATTTTTGCAAAAACTTATTTGAATATCCTAACACATAAACGTAAGGTAATATATCGTAAAAATATTTTGGGTTTTCATCTACTAACATTTTCATTTTGTCGTATTCGACCTTGTATATGTAGTCTTTAAATCCTAAACACTTGCCCATTCTTTTGCTTGTTTGTTCACTAAAACTGAATACTTTACTACTTAAATAAAGCATAAATGGTGTTACTATCCCCACCAAAATTGCGACAGCCATTGTATCAAATGTGGCATCAAATATCTTGACGAAAGTAAATCCATACACCAAAAGAGCTAGCCCAAGCAAAATGTATTTTGAGATATCACCTATTTTTGTATTTGCTTTTGCGTACAAAATATTTATAAGTGAAATAATAATCGCACCTATGCTTGTACACAATGCAACAGTGTATTCACCTAAAAAGTAAAAAGTATTATATACGTTCGAATAATACACAAAAATCGTAACAAACGGTAAAAGTGACAATAACGAATACAAAAACAATTTTGCAACTGATTTTCCTTCGTATCTTGGAGCCATAGCTTTTACCACATCTTTTTGAGCATAATATATTGTCGAACCCAAACTATCGCCAACCGTAGACAAGTCGACCTTTTTTTCAGATTTGAATAATGCTTTGAATACGTCCTTTTGATATGATGAATCTGTTTTTATATTTTTAATTTTTTCTGCAAAAACATTTTTTTGATCATCAATGTGTATTTTTATATAACCCTGATTTGCCCAATACAATATAAGCGAGGACAAATCTTTGTATCTTATATCAGCAAACAAAGTTTGAACAAATGCACAAGGGTCAATGTCGTCTGGTGGACTAACTTCGACAGTCTTTACAATCAGATGTGATTTTGATTTTGAAACAAGAACCGATATTAGAACAAAAGCAAGAATTAGCAATCCTATTACAAAATATGGGGTAATGCTATCAATAACGTTCGGATCAGTCGCCAATGAATAATATCCATTTTGCAAATCAACCTTAATGGTAAATCCATTTTCAAATGGCAAATCTTCATCATACATTCCAGTCAAAACGTTAGTGGTGGTATTGTAGTTCAAATTCAAATCAGAATGTAAAAGCTGCTCACTACTACCCAAACTTCCAGCATAAAATTTTATGTTCTCAACATTTCCGATGCTTGTCGGAAAATCGATCGAGAATTCTAACTTTTTCAATTTTGCATCAAAATCTGTTCCCCAAAGATTCCAATAGAAAACATCATCAATGTCACTTCTATCATAACCAATGTCCACATTATAAGAATACTTGTAAGTCATCGTATTACCGTCAACAAAAATGTTTTCATTTCCAAACTTAACTTGAAGTTCGCTGGCAGTATGTACAACAGATGAATAGTTCCCAGTAAGTACTTCAAAATCGCTAATAGACAAACCATATTTGTAGCCCTTAACAAGCGCATTTTTTGGAATTGAACGTATTATACCGTGCATAAAACTACCCGCATCATAACTTACGCGCAATTCTTCAGTTATCAAAAAACTATTGTCTTCATTGACAACCATATCAATTTTTGCTGACTCATAACGATAATTTTCGTTTTCTACTATAGAATTAGAAAAATTTGTTGATACCAAAAATACGGTAGCAACAAAAATTAATACAAAAGATAAAATGCCAAAAGATATAGAAAAGAGTGCTTTACGCATTATTAAAACTCAACTTTTACATTTTTGCGTTCAGTAGCATCATCTACAACAAACAGTGCTTTCTTTTGAAACTTCAACAATTTTGCAATCAAATTGCTAGGGAAAGTCTCTACCTTAATATTAAATTCTTTCACTAGAGCATTGTAATACTTTCTAGCATTTGCAATTTCGCCTTCCAAAGAATTTAATTGTTCTTGTAGTGCCAAGAAGTTTGTATTTGCTTTCAAATCTGGGTACTGCTCTACAACAACCATCAAGTTGCGAACCATTTCAGAAACTTGACCTTCATATTTAATTTTTTCTTCTGTTGTACTGGCTTTGCCAGTCATGTTACGAGCCTCAATTACTTTTGTCAAAGTTTCACTCTCGTGCTTTGCATAACCTTTTACAGTCTCCACGTAGTTAGGTATCAAATCAAAACGCTTTTTGAGATAAACATCCATAGTTGAAAATGATTCTTCAACCCCGTTTTTCAAACGAATAAACATGTTGTAAGTGGCAATAAACCATATAACTAGTAATAAAACTAAGCCCAAAACCACATACAAAATAATTGTTCCTACCATAATATATATCCTCCTATAAAATAGTATAAAAAAATGGAAGACAAATTGCAAATGATTTTAATTTATTTTGTATTATTTTGATTTTGTATGAATAATTCTTCTTTTACTAATTTTTTTGCTATACAAAGGTCAGCACTCTCCCAATTGTCAAAACGTTGACCTATTCGATATTTTTCAGCATATTTATTAATAGACTTTTTGTTATTGTTTACGTCTTTTAATATATGATAAATCTGTCTTAGAGGCGGAGCTTGAAAGGCATCAAGCATTTTGTCATAGTCTGCAAAAAAATCTTTATAAATTTTCTTTTTATCTTCATTCTCATAGGTTGCTTTGCCTAATATTTCTTTAATATGGTCATAAATAAACACTTTTTGTTGCATATATACTTCATATAGCTCATTGTCTTTGGCATCACCAATCTTTGAGAGCAACAAATATGCTGGAATTTCTGTTATATTTTTACTAAATTCTATACAATCTTTCATATTGCAATTGTCCAAAACAAATTTTACTGCCTGTGCCCTATCAAATCGCATTTTATTTTCTTTTCCTAAGGCAGTACAAAATACATATTCGTTTTTTATTACTCTATCAGTTACATGTGTAAACTTATTTCTTTCCGCAAACAATTCCCTTTTCTCATTATCAGTATAAAAATGAGTTGTTGCATAATCTTTTGGTTGAAACACTTTAATTTTTTTAATCGCAAGATTTTTCAGTTCTTTTGCAATGCTTTCAAATTCTACATTATCTTTTACTGATTCATACGTTCTTATAATGTCAAAAATGCTGCCCTCTCTATTAATCATATTTGTTTTTTCGTTAAGGGTGTTTAATATCTTTTTTGTTATTTTATTAGATGAAGTTATCTGAGATTCCATTTCAATATTGTAAAAATCACGATTTATTTTTCTCAAATCTTCATTAAGAATATCTCTTTGACTTTTCGTGTTCTTTATTTTAGTTTGTAATTTTGAAAAAATACTTGACACTTCTTTTTCGCTTTTTGTTGCCAAAAAGTCATTCATTTTTTTATTAGTAGTAGAAGTAATATTTTCTATTTTTTTTTGTTTTTCGGCTAATTGAGTCAAATTTTTGTAATAATTTGAAAAAAAACATTTAGTACGTGTAATATCGTTGTCAGCTTTTTTATACAATCTACTATACTTTTTTGTCAAAACATCCAAATTACTCTCATAACCTTGTACGCCTTGCAACTCACAAGTCAATTTGTATAATGCATTGCTCATGCTTTGTTCTATAATCAATTTGTCTTTTCTAACATCAAGCGGTCTTCCTGACCTGTAGCTAAAATCGGCAATCTTTGGATAAATTACAGACTCATAACTTTGTTCCCAAAGCTTATTTATCGTAAAATCAACATCAATTATGTTTCTATCTTTATTGTTCAACTTTTCGCATGCATATTTTGACACGATATAGTCAGTTAACGAGCAATCAAATTCTATCTTTTGTCTGTTTATTTTCAAAACAATACTTTCATTCAAAACATTTAGTTTTTTATTAATTTTTTCGTTTTTTATATTCAGCATGGCTATTAAATCATTATTTTCGTTAATGGTGTGATAATATTCTTGCTTTTTAGTTACTTTTGCATTCAATAGTTTTTTATTCAAAACTTCATTTTCATTTTTTGTTTTTAAAATCAAATTATTGTTTTGTTTTAGTTGTATATGTAACCTTATTTCTTCCATTTTTTCCAAATCATATTTTGTAAGACTCAAATTTTCAATTATAGCATTTTTTTTGTTTTGTTTTTGTGAAAGAGCAAGCATGGGAGATAATTCAGCTTTATTTTTTAACAAATATTCTATGTACATCGCTTCTTGTTCAGGTGTAAGCGCCTCATAAAAACTATTTTGTACTTTTTTTGCCAACTTTTGGTCAAATTGAAAAAAATCATTTAATTGTAATTCTGCTTTCAACCAGTATTCAGGTGGCAATAATTTCAAAACTTTTTTTGCATATTTATTCATGGCAAGATCCAAAAGGTCATCATTGTAATTATTTTGAGTTCTTTCAAAATAAAATCCATCATACAAAAGTTGAGTTAATATAGTGAACGCAATATCTCTACCCTCTTTGCTTGAGTACAACATTCTTTTTCCGCCTTGCACTTTTAACGAATCAGCATTCCACTCAACAAGTCGGCTCAGTGCGATGGGATACAATTTGTTATATTCATTTATCAAATTATCGTTAGAAATATCCTCATGTTCTGAGATTTTGTATATTTGTTTTATATATTTTTTGATTAATCCAGGTGCAGAAACTGACCTTTCATAGTCAATGTTTAGCAAATCAGAAAAACGCATCAATCGTTTTGTATTGTTATTTTGAATATTTGGGTTGTGTTTTTCACTTATGAATTTTAAGTCAACAATATCATTACTTTTTTGCAAAAAACTTTTGAATTTTTTTGATTCTATAGATTTATTTTTAATTTTTTGAAAAAATCCCATATAAAACATCCTTTCTGTACAATTTATTATACTAATAATAAAGTAATTAGTCAACACAACAGTGTTTAATGTAATATAATGCAACAAACTAATTGTTGACAAAAAAAACAATATATATCATAATACTTTTATGCGGATGTGGCGAAATGGCAGACGCGCACGTTTCAGGTACGTGTGGGCAACCGTGTGGGTTCAAGTCCCACCATCCGCACCAAAAAATGCTACAATATTAGTATTTTTTTTGTGTGGTATATGAGCAAAGCGAATAATTGCGTAACAATGTGGGCTTGAACGGGTTTGGTTTTGCGTTAGCAAATGAACAACACATCAGCGTTGTTCAAAAACCCAGGCGTGATAGCGAGAAACATTCGAGCGGAGCAAGTCCCACCATCCGCACCAAAAAAATGCTTAACTAAATATCCTAGAATACAAGACGATATGTGGAAACTATCGCGATTAAAACTAAAAAATGCACAGGCACTTTTATCGAAATTTAGGTCAAAACTTGAAGCGAAAACTAAATGTGAAATTACTGAAAAAATTGTTTAATCCTTATTTACAAAAAAGACTAAGTTATTGTAACTTAGTCTTTTTTATTGCCAAATCTTTAATAGTTTACACCTCTAATTCAGTTTTATATGTTTCTTTATTAACAAATCGTTTATTAAATCTTTCATGCTATTATCAGATAAAGCGACCTCTTCATTTAAATTTAAATATTTATTATTCCATTTTGTACAAACTTTATCTTTAAGTGAACAACCATAAGTATTTACTTTACCATATATTGATAAAGCATATTTATCGTTTTCATTTGTATAATTTTCTTTTATTTGCATTGTTTTATTATAAATATTTCGTGCCAAAGAATTCCAAATCCCATAAGTAAATAATCTAAAATTAGATTTATTATATTTTCGCGCTATCGCTATTATTGAAAGTAGCGCGTTTGTTCCAATTCCCTTGTTTCGATATTGAGGCAAAACACCAAACCAGTTTAACCAAATATCATTTGAATTGTTTTCATAATTAAACAACCCTATAACACCAACTGCTTTACCTCTATATTTAATCAAAAAATCCAATGGTAAATCTTTTTTATTTGTCTTAGTCTTTGATACTTCAAGTTTATAATCAGAGTATCCTATACTTTTTGATTCGTTAAATATATTGTATTGAATTTTGCTTGCTGTTCTTAAATTTCTTTTGCTTAATGTTTCTAATTTTATTTTTGGTAATTTGCGTGTGTTTTTATTAAAATCACACTTGTAAATTTTCCCACAATAATCCGAATTGCATAAATACTTTCCATTAAAATTATTAATGACATACTTAATTCCATCAATACTTACACAATCACAAACTAAGCCAAAGAAATACTTACCACTTTTCTCCAAAATCTTAATTTTATGCTTAAAAGCATTAGAAAGTAGCTTTATTGCTTTTCCATCTCTAAAATCTTTTTCTAAGACAATAGAAGTGATAATACCATAATTTTCGCCCTGAATAAATGGTGCAATATCTTTGATTGACAATAAATAGTCTTTATTATTTCCATTGCAAAATGAAAAATAGCACTCTTTTGTTATTCCGGTAAAATTGATATATCCAATTACTTTATCATTAAATTTAATAACCGTATATATTTCTGGATTTAACTGATAAAAAGTTTTAACCTTATCATAAGACATACAATCACTTGCGTTAAAAACCTTTTTATCTAATGTAATCATTTCTCTTAAATCATTATCCGTAGGTTGATGACAAATCTTAAAAGTTTTTCTCATGTATTTCCTTTAATTTAATATTTTACCAAATATCCTTTTACATCAATTATGACCATGGTAAGCAGTGATAATTAATTTTGAAACCTTCCCAAAAAAAATGTTAATTTTTTATAATTTTAGTATCCAATGGGCGTTTTCGTCTTCGGATAGAAGTAGTCCGTTAAACTTTGCTAGAATGTTATTGGCACAAACATCTGTCTTTTCAATATCAAATTTAATTACTTTTGAGCCTAAAGATTTCATGATTTTTAGAATTTCGGCAAATAAATAACTTCCATATCCATTGCTTCTGTGTTCCGGATGTATAAAAACATAGATATTATTATTTGGTGCAGAATCAAATATATATGAATATCCCAATTCGATATCATTATTTTTCAATATATATTTTGAACTATTTTTGACATCCGAATCATTTAATTTAATAATTACATTTCCCATAATGATTCCTCTTTGATACAAGAAAATAGATTTTGGCTATCAACAAATTCACGAAAAGATTGAATTGATTCATAGCGATTTTGCAATCTGTCTATATTAGAAAGTAAAGTATTTTGTTTTTTATCGATTGCTTCTTTTAATAATACTAACAATTCTTCATCTGAAAATATATGAGTTTCATGGTCTGCAGTTTGGATTGATGTTTCGCCCGTAAATTTATAATTTTCATCGTATGTTGCTTCAAGTTTGATAATTGACGGAACTAACATTTTAAGCAAATAATAGCAATAAGTTTTAGTAAAATCACAGGTCTGTATCCTTACTTTGATTTTAAATTTTTCATTTAAATTTCTAATCTCTACAGGGTCTTCTCTGTTTATTTTGGCTAATTGATTGAGATAATGAAATCTGAGAATGTTGTAACGATGCATACCATTATCACCAATAACGTATTTGTTTGTTTCACACTCCAATACTTCAATGTAATCAGTTTCTGATACTTGTTTTAGTTCTCTAATAGCATCATCGGAAGAATAGTCAAGCATCCCAAGCGAACGTCTTTGATAAGATGAACCTTCTGCATCAAAAAAATGATCTAAGTTGTCGCATATATTGTTTGTCAAATCAGAAGAAAAATGGGCATCCCCATAGCCCAATATATTGGCAATTGACACCTCTTCTATTCTTTGATTTCCCGGCACAACGTACTTTCCTAATATCGGGTTAATATTCGATCTGGAAAATACTTGATAATCTTCGCGATTATTAGATATTCCATTTTTTTTCAAAAATTTTTCAACCGTTTCATTCACTAAAATAAGGATATCACAAATTAAATATATTGTCAATAAAAGGTTTATTTCATATTCTCAGCATATTAAATTCACCTAAAAACTATTGTTTAATTTACTTTCATGTCTTAATACAAGTTGGTGTCACTATCGCTACACAGAAAAAAGTTTATGTGTTCGAAAATTTGTGTTATAATGATAAACGTTTTAGTATTGGAGAAAAAATGATTACGTTTGAAAAAATTTCCAATTTCTCAAAAGGGACGTTGTGTAACCAATTGATTGATGCGTATTCTTTTGACAGCAGTATCAGTAAAAACTTTTTAGACAGTTGGAAGGAATATGATGATTTTTTTTATTCCAACCTTGATATTGCTAACAAATATGGGTTTGTTACTCTTGTTGATGGAGTACCGGTAGGACATATCACATGGGACCCAAGAAATAGACCAGAGTATGTCATCATAGGCCACAACTGCATTTTGACTAGTTACAAAGGAAATGGCTACGGAAAAATTCAATTACAAGAGGCAATAAGGAGAATAAAAGAATATAATGTTAAAAAAGTTGTTGTAACAACTAACGAAGTTTTAATACCAGCACAAAAAAATTATTTATCAGTTGGCTTCAAGGAAGTCGCAAGAAGACAAAATTTAGAAACACCTTTTGCCGCCAAACATATCGACTACGAATTAGTATTTTAACATAAGTATCTTTTTCTCAAAATTATTATACAAACGCATTGTTGCGTAAATTTCAAAAAAATTTTATTAAATTTTAAAAATAATTAGTTTAATTTGTTTTATTAAATTTTTTATATAATTTTAACAAATCATTATCCAAATAATACAATGCATTATTTTGAATGTTTTGAGGAATCCCATAAAATGCTTCGGCTATTGCGCCCGTTATAGCACAAAGAGTATCACTATCTCCGCCGATAGATATTCCCGTTCTGATTGCATCTTCAAAATTTTCACTTAACAAAAAACAATAAATTGCTTGGGGAACAGTATTTTGACAAGTTTCATTGAAGCGATAATTTTCTTTTAAATTATCATAATCAAAACTTAAATTGTAATAATTTTGTTCAATGTGCTCTTTAATTTCTTGTTTTGTCTTTTTTTGCAAAGCAAGCCATATTGCAACTGCAGTTGCTTCAGCGCCCTTTATCCCTTCGGGATGATTGTGAGTTGGAATAGTTACCAATCGCGACAATTCTTTTACTTCATCGATATTTTGAGCAAAATAAGGTATGGGACTTATCCTCATTGCACTGCCATTACCAAACGAATTGTATGGCATGGTTTTTTTTTCGCCAAGCCACATTTTAAATCTGTTCCCATAACTTTCGTTTGGATATTTTTTACCAAACGATTGCATTTCTTTAGTCGCAAATTTTTCCAACTTTCGATATTTTCCCTTACAATCTAATAATGCTTTAAAAATTGCAAAAGTCATAACTGTGTCATCTGTAAAAAAACATCTGGTAGAAAATAAGTTAAAATCCTTTGTCCGAATATTACTAAATTCATATATTGAGCCAACAATGTCACCAATAATTGCTCCTAACATAAATTAATCACCAATTACTCCTTAAAAGCCATTTTATCTTTTTGATTCAATTCTTCTTTTTGTTTATCTCTTCGTGTTTGCAGGTCCACAATATGTCTAAGATTATGTAAATATTTTTGACCAAATTTTTTGTACAGAAATAACTTCCATTCTTTTGAAAAATCGATACCATCACCTACTAGTTCTTTGCAAAAAAAAGTATATTCATTCACATAAAATATATGTTTGTCAAAACCATAATCGTTGCCGTAAAAAGAATTTGCACACAATATTTTAAGCATTCTTGCAAACAGCACACCTTCTACTGCTATTACCTCGTCAGATTTCTGTTTTTTTTCCATTTTTTTTGCAGTTACAAGCCATACTGGGTCATTAATTTCTTGTTTGTCAAAGTCCACCAATTCATACTCGTTGACTTTTAAAAAATCTTTTAATTCCGACTCATTGATTTTGTTAAAACAAAAATCTATTTTGTCAAATTTTTCATAGTATTCTTCATCGATTTCATCGTATGTATTATCAACCATAAAATCTCCTTAAATTATAAATATATTTTATCATAAACTTTTGATTTAGTCAAACAAGATTGAAAACTTGACTTAGTGGCGATCGGTTCGAGAACTCTTATTTCTTCTTTCTTATTTTTTATTTCAAAAACAATCTGAAATAAAGAAGAGTGAAAGTGAAAAAATAAAAGTTAAAAGAACAAACAAAAACAATCCTCACTAATACTAGTTCGGATTGTTTTTGTTTGGTGCCGTTGGCCGGACTCGGTGCCGTAAGCAGACGCGAACAAACGACGAACACGTAACAATATCTTATATTTTCATTCAAGTCTATTCGTGGAGTACAAGGCGGCCGGTTCGAGTAGTAAAAAAAATTAGATACCGTATGATATCTAACTTAATTTGGTGCCGTTGGCCGGACTCGAACCGGCACGGAACTAGGTTCCGAGGGATTTTAAGTCCCTTGCGTCTACCATTTCGCCACAACGGCTGGAGGCACCAACCAGATTTGAACTGGTGATGAGGATTTTGCAGACCCTTGCCTTACCACTTGGCTATGGTGCCATCTATATTATATATGCAGAAACTCATCATCTAGTTTTCAAACATGTTGTCCACATAAAATAAAATGCACGACACTTAAACTACTTGATACAAGCTCATAGTGTCGCACAAAGTCATACTCTAATATGAGTCTGAATCTTATGGCTTGTTAAAATAACAAAAACACAAGATAATAAGTGTCAATGGAGCGGAAGACGAGATTCGAACTCGCGACATTTGCCTTGGCAAGGCAACGCTCTACCACTGAGCCACTCCCGCATAAATAGTAACTTAGATAATAAATTGTACATTGTGATAATTTGCCAAGGCGAATGCAAGGTTTTGAACCCGCTCCCTGACTTGCCCCCCTTTCAATTCCCGCAGGCAAGACAACGCTCTACCACTGAGCCACTCCCGCATAAGTAACAAATTATTTAATCGATGAATATCACTATAATTAAAAAGTATCTTCAACAATAAGTAAAGATACTGGTGGGAGTTACAGGACTCGAACCTGTGACCCTCTGCTTGTAAGGCAGGTACTCTACCAACTGAGCTAAACTCCCATATGCAAGTATGAATATACCATAGTGATAGTTTTATGTCAACAATTTTTTTATATTTTTTGATTTTATAAAAAAAATTTTTACTTCAATTTCCATTAATAAGATTGTACAAAAAAACATTAGCAAAAATATTTTTTTTGTAGTACGATAAATTTATGGACAAATTATTTATAATAGCACAGTGTGTGAGTCTAGTGTGTGTAATACTTGCAATCATAGGAATTCAATTCAAATCAAAAACCAAAATTTTGCTTATATTTGTAATAATAGACTTGTTATATATTGCAGTGTATATCTTACTCAAAAAAAATACCGGCGCAATTTTAGTCGGTATGGCGATGATAAAATCCTTAATATTTTATTTTTATTCGTTAAAAAATAAAAAACCCAGTGTTTTTGTGTTGATTTTGCTTCAAGTAACGAACATCTCTGTTGTAATTTTGTTTTGGACTTGGTGGGTTGACCTACTATTATTGGCTGCCATACTCATTGCAACGCATACGACATGGCAAAACAATATGACAGTTTTGCGTTCAGGTCAAATCTCTTCAAAAATGCTTGCTATTAGTTATAACGCTTTTGCCGAAGCATATGTGGCAATAGCAGCTGATTTAATTATAGCCATATTTACTTTTATCTCATTGTATAGATATGATATCAAAAAACAAAAATGTACAGAAGATTCTTGTAAAAAAATTACTATGATTTTAAAATAATATTTTCAAGATTTACAGTTGACTTTTTATCAGTTCTACTGTAATATATACGAGATATGGTGGGATTAGCTCAGTTGGTAGAGCGCAAGATTGTGGCTCTTGAGGTCAAGGGTTCGATTCCCTTATCTCACCCCATAAAAAAACAATAATATGCAAAAATGCGTATTATTTTTTTTAAAATAATGATAGAATAATAAACGTATGGAAAACAAAACAAATTTAGAATTTAACTCAATTTATACCGTTGATGTTGTAGACATTAACACGGATGGTGACGGAGTGTGCAAAATAGAAGGCAACGTAGTTTTTGTGAGCAATGCTCTAATCGGTGAAAATGTACAAATCAAAATTATAGAACAAAAAAATGCATTTGCAATAGGAAAAGTGCACGAATTAATCAAAATATCTCCGGATAGAACAGAACCCTTTTGCCCATATTTTAACGAATGCGGTGGCTGTTCTCTGCAACACTTAAAGTACGAAAAACAATTAGAATTCAAAAAAAATCAAGTTGCAAACGCATTAAAAAAGATTGCAAAAATTGATTTCCCCGTAAGTGATTGTGTGAGTAGTACTCCTTTTTATTACAGAAACAAAATTGCATTTAACATTAGCAAAAATGGCAAAGTTGCTTTAAAAAAACGCAATTCCCATGAAAATGTAGAGATTGATAACTGCTTAATTACTCAAACTTGGGTTCAAGATTTGATAAATATTTTGAACGAATATATTGAAGTATCCAAAATAAAAATATATGATGAACACAAAAACACAGGACTTCTAAAAAATATTGTGGTGCGTGCAGTTGATGACAGTCTATTGATTACATTTGCAATTAATGGAAATACCCTGCCAAAAACAGATTTGTTGATACCTTTATTAAAATCAAAATTTGAAAAATTTGGTGTGAATATCAATATTAATAAAATGAAAAACCAAATAATACTATCTAACCAATTTCAACACATTTATGGATTGCAAACTTTGAAATGCAACGATTTTGACATTGAATATGAAATTTCAAGTGGTAGTTTTATGCAGGTAAATGATTTGATAAAAAACAAAATTTACAAAGAAGTACTTGACAATATTTTTTTTAGCGACATTGTTATTGATGCTTATAGCGGCGCTGGTCTTCTAAGTGCAATAATTAGCAATAAATGCAAAGAATGTCACGGTATCGAAATTATAAATCAAGCAACAAAAGATGCAGAAAAATTGAAAAAATTAAATAATATTTCTAATTTATTTAATCACAATGGTGATTGTGCCGAGATTTTACCAAAACTTGTTAGACAGTTTAATAACAATGATTTAGTGGTCGTGCTTGACCCACCAAGAAAAGGGTGTGAAAGAAATGTAATCGACACGCTCAACAAACTAGAATGCAAAAAAATTATTTACATTTCTTGTAATCCACAAACTTTGTCTCGTGACCTATCATTATTGACACAATTTTACAAATTAAAGTCTATACAGCCATACGATATGTTTCCACAAACACAACATGTAGAAACTGTTGTAATTTTACAAAAAAAATGAGTAAATTATTACTCATTTTTTTTATTTATCTAATTTTTGATTTTATTTTTCTACAAAACTGTTTGTATCCAACTCTTTTAATTTATAAGAATCAAACGCTCTTCTTCGAATGTCATCTATCATCTGCATTATTGTTCGACCTTCAAAATAGTCTAATTCTTTGTTTAAGTCCAAATATTCTTCAATTTTTTCATCAGCAAATTTTATTTGATAGGGGCTCATAAATGTTTTTGTTAAAAGTGAAATCATCGCAGTATTGACAATTTTTGTACCCTCGTCTTCGGTATTTTCCCAATATAGAAGAACATGCTTCAAATTGTTTGTTTTGGATACCAAACTCTATTTTCCTCATCATAATCGTAATTATCACTCATCATAACATCAAAATCACTAGAAAAATGATTTGATGCCCAGCAAATCATAACAGTGTTTCTGAAAGTATTACCTACTTCTTCTAATAACGGATCCATAATTGGAAATTTCCAATATCTTTCGGCTTTTACAAAAACCTCTCCGTTAATCAACATATTGTATAATAGTTGTAATTGTGCTACGTGTGAAAAATAAACCAAGTATTCGTCCATATAAGCATCCTTTTCTTGATTTATTTATACTACAAAAATATTACCCTTGTCAATACCAAATTTTGGTAAAATCTAAAAATTTATAGCAAACATAAAAACAATGTTGTTTTTTAGTTCACCAACATAATTTTCCATCGAAATAGAGCCATTGGGATTAATACACTGAAATAAACTACCACTGGTGTGATACATAAGCTGATAATGTCCGCCGTGCAAACCAGCATATACCACAACAACTGCATCACTTTGATATCCGATTTCTGCAAATTTATTCTTTGCAAAATAAGTTTTTACACCAAAATCATTTCGTTCCAAAAACCATTTAAAATAAAAAGGGTCAGTTCCAAGTTTTCCAAAAAAATTGGTACCATGCTTTTCAAATTCGCAAATTATATCAATAAAATTTGCTTCTTTTTCTGCCATTTTGAACAAATTATAAACAGCAATCGGTCCACAACCATTTGCCTTAATATTACCAAAACCAAAATTTATACCATCAACCAAAGTCTGTCGATTTATCATGTCATTATCACCCAAAACATCTTGCTGTATTGTATTCCATTGTTCAACATTGGCTTCATAATGGACTTGTGAAAGAAAGTTATTGATAGCAAACGGGAATATCAAAACAACACAAATAATTATAGTTAATGCAATGATTGCTTTTTTCATACAAAAATTTTAACACAAATTTCTTTAAAATAAAACAAATTTTACACAAACAAAAAAACTTGCTTAAAGCAAGTTTTTTGAGTCTAACGTTTTGATGTTTTGACTATTTTTTCATACTGTTTGTAGTCATTTTGGTAGCTCTTGCACGACTGCAAGATTTTGGTCGCATATTTGTGCTACTACTATTAGAGCAATTGTGTGTAGACTTGACTGTGTTTTTTGCCAACTTGTCAGTTACTTGTTGGCGTGAAACATTATTGCTAAGCATTTTCACAGAACGAGCTCTATCATTTACTCCCGATTGCATTTTAGCACGACTTTGTCTTCCAAACATATTCTCCCCCTTGTTTTTTGTGAATATATTTAAACTCACAGTATTATTATGAACAAAAAAGAGCCAAATAATGCGATTTTTGGCACTTTTTAATTGGTAATTATTGGTGATTATTCCAAAGAAACAATATAATAATATATCGGCTGGCCACCATAAACAACTGAAATATCACAATCCTTATACTTTTCTTCCAATTCAGTTTGTAGACAATCCGCTTGCTCTTGGCTGACTTCACTGCCATAAAACAATGTCAAATTGCTCATACTTTCATTGTACATTTTTTCTATCAAATCTATTGTAGTATCGTTTATATCGTTGCCTTTTGCCAAAATAGTGTTGTTGTCAAGTCCTATTATTTCGCCCATATTGAGTTCAAAACCGTCTACGTGAGTAGTTCTAACTGCATAGGTAACGGAACCTGATTTTACATTTGAATATGCAGAAACCATATTATCCTTGTTTTCTTGTAAAGATGCATCGCAGTCAAATGCTAGAGCGGCAGAAATGCCTTCTGGAACACTCTTTGTCGGTACCACAATTATATTTTTGTTAGTAATGTCATTTGATTGCTCCGCCGCCAAAATTATGTTCTTATTATTTGGTAATACATAAATGTTTTTTGCTTTTACTGTATCAGCAGCAGTTGCAATATCATTCGCACTCGGATTCATCGTCTGTCCGCCAGAAATAACATAATCAACTTCAATATCTTTAAATACTGTCGCCAAACCTTCGCCTGCTGCAACTGCAATAATTCCATATTCTTTCATATCACCGTCATCATTTTTTTGTCGTAATTCTCTATTTTGTTGCAGCATATTTTCGATTTTCACACCACTTAATTCACCCAACTGTAAACCATACGCAAGCACCTTATTTGGCTCATTAGTATGAACGTGAACTTTTATTAGTTGAAGGTCGCCAATACACAAAACACTATCCCCAATATCCATCAAACGACTACGCAAGGTATTAATGTCGGCTTCCGTAGTTTTTTCTTTGATATTAATAATAAAAATTTCTGTACAATAAGCAAATTGAATATCAGCCAAATCTTCAAAATTAAAATGGTTGTCTTCACTTGTAGGGTCTTTTGATACGCTATCTACAAATTCAATATTAATCATTTCGCCAGTCAACGTTTTATACATGCCACTAAAAATAACTATTAATCCGCGACCACCCGCATCAACTACTCCAGCCTTTTTCAATATAGGTAACATATCAGGAGTGCGCTGCAAAGTTTCTTCTGCTTTTACAATAATTTTACCCAAAAACTCTTCAAAAGTCTTAGCGGATCGGTAACTAGATTTTGCCTCCTCCGCCATAGAACGAATAATGGTCAAAATTGTGCCTTCTTTAGGTTTGGTTACTGCTTTATAGGCAATGTCGCTGCCCTCTTGAATTGCTTTTGCAAAATCTTTTGGAGTGATGTTTTCGTTACAAGTCATTATGACTCCCATCATACCTTTTATTATCTGCGAAAGAATAACACCAGAGTTTCCCCTAGCACCTTTTAACGCACCTCTATTAAAAGCAATACACAAAGTTTCGATGACATTGCTTTCACAAGCATTCATCTCACTCATTGCTGATTTAAAAGTCAAGAACATATTTGTTCCCGTATCGCCATCTGGCACGGGAAATACATTCAACGCGTCAATACTTTTTCGATTGTCTTCTAATAATGAATAAGCGGACAACAACATTTTTCTGAATGTTGTCACATTTATAGATTTTTGCATTATAAACTCCTAAACTCTTACACCAACAACATGAACATTAACTTCACGGACAATCATACCCGTAAAGCATTCCACATTGTATTTAATTGTTTTTTTAATCGACTCAGATACAGCCGAAATTGCTACGCCATATTTGAATATGGCATAAACATGAATAATAATATCGTTTTCTATTTTATTAATAACAATGCCTCTATTTGGGCTATTTCGCTTCGCAAAATAACTATTATTGGCAAATAGTGGTGAAACCAAATCAAGCACACCGTAACAATCGAGCGCAGAATATCCAGCCACCTTAGAGATGGCTTTATTAGAAATAGATATTTTGCCAAACGAATTGAACGTTGTTAACTTCATTTAAAACTCCTAATTCATTTTATATTATATGCAAAATAATTGCAAGTAAAAAAATATATTTTACATATTTTGCTTGCAAAACAATGATTAATGTGTTAAGATTGGCAAGTATTTATTGGACGGGAGGAATTTATGAGTAAAGTATGTAGTGTATGTGGAAAAGGTAAAATATACGGCCACAATGTTAGCCATTCTAATATAAAAACAAATCGCACATTTGAGCCAAATCTTCAAAAAGTTAGCGTTACTGTTGATGGCAAAACTGAAAAAAAATATGTATGTACAAAATGTATCAAAACAGCAAAAAAAGGTTAGTTTAAACATCAAAAACCACCATTTGCAAAAGTTTGGTGGTTTTTTTCTACTTGAAAAATATGTTAAAGTTAGTATATGCAATGTCTGACAAAATATGCCCATAAATCTTTATATAATTGCACCCAATAACGATGCAAATCATATTATCTATTATGACAGGAATATATTGTATCAAATCTCCTCGAATATTTAGACCTCTGTTAAGGTTAATCTTTGGCAGAAGAGTGTATTATATAGGCAGAAGATAAACATATTTATAGTACATAAAAAAGGACGAAATTCATCGTCCTATTTTGAAATTATTTTAATTTCTTTTTGTAATTTTCGCTTTTTGGATAATCAGAATTTGAAAGGTTGTCATTAATCTCTTCGACAAGTTTTTTCGTGTTTTTGTCAAGGTTTTTTGGTATCTCACCTTTCAATGTTACATACAAATCGCCGCTTCCAACCCCACGTAGATACTTGATACCTTTTCCCCGTAAAGTAAATTTTGTATTAGATTGTGTAAGTGGTGGAATGTCCAATTTTTGTACACCATTTAAAATAGGAATATCTATTTTTCCACCTAAAAGCAAAGAAGTAAATGGAACAAATACATCTACATACAAATCAAATCCATTACGAGTAAGTAAAGCGTGTGGCTGTACTTTTATCGTGATGTGTAAATCGCCAGTCTGACCATCTTTGCTTGCAGTCTGCTCTCCTTCACCACGCATTTTGATTACCTGGCCATCGTCTATGCCTGCTGGAATTTTGACTTTAATCGCACGAGAAACTTTTCTGACACCACTGCCACGACATGCGTTACACTTTTCTTTTGCAACCTTACCCGTTCCTTTGCAATTTTGACATTCTGCCACATTTGTTACACGGCCAAAGATACTATTTTGGGTGTATTGCACTTTTCCTTTACCATCACATTCTGGACATTTTACATATTCAGAATTAGGTTTTGAGCCGCTTCCATTACATTCTGAGCATCTTTCTTGTCTTACAATCAAAATTTCTTTTTCTACACCGAAAGCTGCTTCCTCAAAAGAAATACTCATGGATGTAGCCAAATCAGAACCTACCTCTCTAAATTTGGCAGACCTTTTTGAATTCATACCAAAAATATTAAAGATATCTTCAAAACCGCCAAAATCTTCAAATCCCCCAAAACCACCACCAGCACTACTACCCGAAAATCCACTGAAATCGTTTGCTTCGGCAGTACCAAACTTATCGAAATTAGACCTTTTTTCTTTGTCAGAAAGAACGCCGTATGCCTCACTGATTTCTTTGAATTTGCTAGTAGCATCTGGGTTATCTTTATTTACATCTGGGTGATATTTTTTTGCAAGATTGCGATAAGCGGTTTTGATTTCATCTTCGCTCGCACTTTTGTTTACTCCCAAAATACTGTAATAATCTTTGTTTGCCATTATTTATCCTTATTCAACCACTACTTCATCATCACCATTTTGACCATCTTTTTTGTCATCTTTTGGTGCTTCTTCGCTTGCTTTTTGATACATTTTGCTGAATACATCGTTGGTTACTTTTGTAAAAGCATCAGATGCACTTTTTAATTCTGTCAAGTCTTCACTAGCAAGGTGTTTTTTTGCTTCTTCAATAGCATTAGCCAATGCTGTTTTGTCTTCTTCGCTCAACTTATCGCCATTGTCCTTCATTATCTTCTCGCTATTGAAAATCAA
>JAQVLJ010000001.1 GCA_028704215.1 Clostridia bacterium | reverse complement strand
AAAAGTAATAAAAAATAATTTTGAAGAACTGGTTGCCTCTTTGCAAATATATTGTGATGATGAATTGATTAAAAAAATAAGAAATCTAGTGAATATGACAGATGATGAAACTTATGTTGATTTACAAACCACATTATGCGATAGCCAGTATTATAAAGTAAATGAGAATGACATTGATGAACTTTATAAAAAAACACATAGAGACTTGGAACATTTGTTTTACATATTGAAAAAAGTTAGAAAAGAAGAAACTTACAATTATTTATTAGAAAGATTTGGATATGAACAGATTTTTAAGGACTTGGAAAAATGCGATGAAGGTTTTAAAAATGAAATATCAATGTTAATCAACAAACGCAATAGAGAAATTATAAACGAAGATTTGGCTTTTTAATATTTATTTTGACGTCAAAAAAAGACCATTTGGTCTTTTTTTGTTTTTTTTGTAAAATTAAATTTATGTTTAAAAATCACAACACATTATTTTGAATAGTCCTTACTTGTAACATTGTACAACACACCATTTTTCTTATTCATAAAAATATTTTATCACCGTTGACGACAAATGCACTCTACGTACTGGAAGTGAAGGTAATCAAGTGGTGCTTTTGCAATATTTGCTCAATAGTTATGACTATGACTTGGTTGCAGATGGTGATTTTGGTAACAAAACATTTAGTGCTGTTACAAATTTTCAAAATAATAATAATTTGACTGCTGATGGCATAGTGGGCAAAAATACTTGGAGTGTTTTGCTCAATCTTAATCCTACATCAAAAGTTTTAAGGCAAGGTGATCGAAGTAGTGGAGTTTTGTATTTGCAAAGAAAATTATTGTCAAAACTGTATCCAATCACTTCGCTTGATGGAGTATTCGGCCCTGAAACTCAAAGAGCAGTAGTTGCATTTCAAACGGAAAATGGATTGACACCCGATGGAATAGTGGGAAAAAATACATGGTCTAAGGTTTCACAGATAGGCGGTGGCAGAACTTAAATATCACATTTTTTTGCTCCTTTTAATAGTATGAGATAGAACATAAAAAAGGAGAATGTTTTATGTGCCGTTGTTTTAGAAGAATGTGTTGTTTTAGATGTTGTTGCCGCTGCAATTGCTGTTGCTGTCCTGTACCTTGCATCCCGCAGTGTCCACCATGCCCACCATGTCCACCACCATGTCCGCCATGCCCACCATGCCCAGTATTTGGGACTGACAATGTAGGCGATTTTAATTAACACTATCTAAAAAAAAAGTAAAAAACACTAATTAATATGATTAGTGTTTTTTTAATAATTATTAATTATTTTTTCATTATTTTAATTAAAAATATTAATTTAAATTATTTTATTTTATTATTATTATAATAAAAAATTATTTTTCAAATATTTTATTCAATTTTATTTTTAATTCTTTTTTATTTTTGTACCAATTAATTTTGTTTTTGTCCATATATCCAATTAGTAACATACTCACCCTGGCTTTAGAATTTGCAAAAAACAAAACTTCTTTTTTATTTGATAGTGCGGTACATATTTCTATTCCTAAGCCAGTAGACGGTCTACTAACGTCTGCTACAATAAGGTCAGAGGATAGTATCTGCTGCAAATCATACCTTGCCATTTCTTTCACGTTATCACTTAGACTTGCGTTGGGAGTCGTTAATTGAAAATTGTCGCTATGTATTTTGATATCTTCTGGCAAGACAATTTGCACATCTTTACTATTTTTTTCGATTGCATTTTTATAAATATTAAATAGTTGTTTATTATTATTTTTGATTTGAATTTGCGCTCCAATTATAAATATTTTTTTCATAGTATTTATCCCTTTTTTTGCTTTGTGTAATAATATTATAACACATTAATTATATTTAGTTAAATACAAATTGCCTAATTCAGAGTTTTTTATTAGTCGGAAAAAATATTTACAAAAACTATTTTGTTGTGTTATACTCTTTTTTGAAAAGCATTTATCAGAGTGGCCACGTCAAAGCACTCGCTAATGGCTAATACCTCGTGAATACTCGGTATATACGCCTGTGAAACTCGGCTTTTCCTTTACCCCATTGCGACTATGTCTTATGGGGACCCCTAAAACATTCGACCGCTTAATAAGCATCGAATGATGTAACAACTTAATATAACTATTTTATACGGAAGGGTGTCAGAGCGGTCGAATGTGCTAGTCTCGAAAACTGGTGTGGTGAAAGCCACCGCGGGTTCGAATCCCGCCCCTTCCGCCAGAATAAGTGCGTACACGGACTAATAATAATTAGGTTTAAGTACGGCTAACAATAAAAAATCGTGTCTATAATTAGGCACGATTATTTTTTTATATAAAGACAAAGCGGTGTTAAATTTTAAAGAACCAATGCTAACTCATTATTCATGGTCCCTTTTCCACTGCAAATCCCTTATTTGAGACCTAACTGCCAACAACCTTCTTGCATCATTTGGGCCATGTAAGTTAAACTCTTCTTTTCTTAACTGTGCAATTTGAGCATCATAAAATGCTCTAGTTTGAGCTTTTTGAGCTTTAATTTGTTGTTCATTTTGTTTTTGTAAAGCTCTTTGCTGTTCATCACGATATCTTCTATCCTGCTCCACATCCATCATTTGTTGCCTTCTATATCTTTCTTCATTTTCTACGGCTCGTATTCTATTTTCTTCGCTTATTCTTCTTTGATATTCTTCATCCTCTTGTCTTTGTCTCCTATCTTCCTCAGCATGCTCTTGTCTTTGTCTCCTATCTTCTTTTGCTTGCTCTTTATCTTGCTCTAATTTTTTTTCAGCATAATATCTTTGGTCAGATATTAAAATTTGTTCAGGCTTTTCTTCATATAATTTTTTAAAATCTAATATGGAGTCATCTATTGGTAATTTATATTTTTTTGCAATATTTAATGAGAAATCAATAGCTGATGTATAATCGTTTTCCTTTAAATCTTTAATTATTTCATGAACAAATTCTTCATTTAACACATATAAATTGTCTTTAGTATTATCATTAGCTGTATCAATTATATATCCGTTATTTATATGTTTAATTTTAACAGAAGCTGTATCATAATTAATAGCCTCTATTATTAAATCAAAAGACTGACGATTTATAAATAAAGGAATGCTTTCAACTTGGCAATATTTAGAAAACGAGCTATCTATTATTGAAAATTTTTTCGATAAAACTAAACGATATGGTATACCAATTTGAAAACCTCCAGACATGCTAAGTGTTAACATTAATAAAGGATATAATTGATATTTTTTCCTTTCATTTGAATTTATAGCAAATTGCAAATAATCGTTGATATATTCAATAATTGTTTGCTTCTCCAAATTTGTAATATAATTAAAAATATTATCGGCTTCTTCGGCTTCTTTTTCGTTATTAATATTCAATAATTGAGATTTTATAAATTTTGATTTAATAGTTCCTTTTGAGATTTCTATTAATCTTTGCTCATAATAATCAAACGCTTTCTTTAATAGCAAATTTCTTTCATTAATTTTATCTTTAGCACGATCAATTAATTTATTTACGAGCTTTTCAATCTTTCCATTACACCATTTATCCTTAAATTTATCAACATCCAATAAATAGTTTTCGCATTCATTTATTAGTTTATGTTTCCATTCGTTATCCATATTATTCCCCTTAAAATTATAAAGTTTTTATTTTATGAAAAATATCTTTCTCCATCTGCCCAATATACTGTCTTAATTTCGTATGAAAATCTCATATTACTCAAGTTGTTAGAATACAAGTAAGCAAAAAATGTGCTAACACTACCATTTGAACTACTTTCAATTATTTGAGTAGTTTTAGATGTTGAAGCATTTGGCTCTATGCCCAGAACACCACCACTTGAATAAGATGACCCGAATGAAGATGTTATTATGCCTTGACTTTCATTAGATAAATTATAAACAGTAATTACAACTGATACATAATCTAATACAGCTCCTGAATTATTGTTTATTAAACAATTAAAATTGACATAATAATCTCTTCCATTTTAGAAATAATTTTTTTTATCTCATTTGTTTCTATTTTATTATCATAGCCATGATTTTTTAATATAGCAACAAATGTATCATGTGTGCTTACCCCCAAAAGGGTTGAATGTTCTTCATATGTATAATCAATATCTTGAAAATTTTTCTTAATAATATCCCTATATCCCTCATAATGGAAAATATTTGAATTGGCTAAAACACCATCATTATCTAATAAAAACACTTTATATTTCATAATAACCTTCTTAATTATTGTAAATCTATATTAATATTAACATAAAATAATTAAAATTATAATATTATTAACAAATTATAAACTAAACTTTATGTTAAATATGTTTTTTATTACAATTACTTTATATTCAAACTGAACTTGACTCTTTCCGCCAAATAAAAAAGCCTATAAGCTAGTGTTTATAGGCTTTTTTAATGTTTTCGGGTTGTTTGAAGTAATTGTTTTTAAGATTGCTTAAAATGGGTAAAAACGCCTTCTTTTACGAATTTTCTACGAATTTTTCGTAGACCCTCCCAAAATTAATAAAAATTGTTAATTAGTATTAAAGAATAATAGCTTTAAAAGTGTATGAAATTAGCGATATCTATAAGTTATATATACTTATATTATTCGTTTTTCTTAAACTTTACCATAGTCATATATGCTGATAAAGAATGTCCCTCAAACTCAACCTTATTCCTTTTTATTTTCACATCAACACCTTTTAATTCAGGGATAATATCTCTTTTTTTTATTTTCTGGGCGCTGGTTTCTAAACCACACTCCTTCAAAATAAAATCTGCCATCATGCTCGGCAAAATGTTCTTCAAACAATTTTGGTTGTTCATTATTTAATTAACACACTTTATATAGGAATTTCATAGTCGCCTCCATTGTTTTTTATTAATTAAAACAAATATTGCGTCTAAACCGTCAATTGTTCCATAGCATCTTTTTCTTTTTCAATTAATTTTTCCAATTTTTGCAAAGCTTTAAACTCTCTTTTATATAAAGCAAAAAGTTCTTCTTCGGTAATTATTTGTTTATTTTCTGGTCTATATAATCTAACTTCTGATTCCAAACTAACCTTATTAGCTTTTGCAAAACCATTAGCTATATTTTTCCAATTTATTGTTCCAGTAAACGGTGTTTTATGCTCGTCTTTAATACCATTATTATCATGTAAATGAACAGCTTTTAATCTATTTCCAAATTTGTGCAAAAAATCTGCATTCTTGGTTAAAAAGTTTTCATGACCACTATCAAAGCACATGCCTAAATTAGGTGATTTAATTGCTTGAAAAATATACTCTAATTCTTTATAAGAATACAAGTTTTCAACAGCAACATTTACATTATTTTCTTCTGCATATTTTACCATTCGTTTAAGTCTTTTAATTCCAGCTTCATTTAATTCATAATCATTTTCAAAATGCATATGAAACACTACATTTTTAATATTATGTTTACTCGCAAATCTTAAACTTTCCATATACATCTCTTCAATTATATCGCCTTCTTTGTCTTCAGACCAGAAAGTATTAACATCAGGATCTTTATATGGTGCGTGCCCTGTCTCAATCTCAAGATCTATTTTTTTACATAGTTCAACAATCTCTTCAAGTGTTGCAGTAAATTTTTCATGCCCTCTATCAAGCGACATCATAAAAGTGTTAAACCCTGCTTTTTTCATCAATTCCAATCTTCTTTTCATACTTAATTCTGTAAAAAACGGTATCATAATTCCTTTTTTCATATCTATTATCTCCTTTTAATTGGTTAATTCAGAATTTAAATCAAATTCATTTATTTTACCATATATTTTATAATTATTAACTGATTTAGTGTTATTTTTTATTGAATGTAAATTTTCTTTTGACAAATATTTATATATCATTTTATCATAACCTTCATACTCTATAGAATAACCATTTCTTAAATAGAACTTTTTAACCTCTTCTGGTTTTGCAGGGGCTTTGGGATAATATTTACCCTCAACCGAACTACAAAATTTATTACTTACAACCTCTTCAAAGAACTTTAAAGCATAAAAACCAATACTTTTTCCTAAACATTCTTCATTTACAAAAATGTTATATAAAAAAGCTGTATTATAGGTTCTATTCCTAATAATTGAATATTGAACTTGACCTTTTTTTTCTAACTGCTCATTATAAACATTAATTATATTGTAATTATCTTCTTTCTCTTCAAAAGAAGGTTGATTTATAAGAAAAAACATATCATCATTTTTTGATTTAAAAAATCTTATATTGCTAGTATCTTCTTTTTCTATAAACTTTAAAATTTTATTATCCATACTAATACCCATCTTAAAAACTTAAATTTTCCTCTTCTTCGTTTTTATATGTTATATATTTTTCTACATCTTTATATTCAACTTCAATTACATCTATTGGCTGTTGACTTTTTTTAGAAATATATTGAACACTTTCATAAATTTCTTTAATAAAGTTATTATGCTCAAAAACATATACATAGCCCTTGGCATCAAGCGGTATTGCACCCCTTTCTATAACTACTTTTAAGTCTTTTTTATGCCCACTAATTTTAAAAGCGTAATCGTCAACCATTGTATTTGTTTTATCATCATAATACTTTTTTGTTTTAATATTTCTTAAAATTGCATAACACATTGCCATATCAAAAACACTAGTGGCATAGACCGCATTTCTTAAATTAACTGGTGTCTTAGTTGCACACGTTGCCTGCCTTGGCTCTAAAATTTTTATTTTTTTATTAGAACCATGAAAAAGATAATCTGCTATATAAATATTATCATTTACATATTTTAACTTTGCTTCTTTTATATTCATAATACTATTATAACATTTATAATTCAATAATTCAATATTTTTATCTTGTGGATTTAAGGCACTAATAAAAAATTATAATTTAAACCTTAACATAAAATTATTTTCACTTATCAAAACGCTATGTTCAAATTTAACTTGATTCGCTCCGCCAAGTGAAACTTATAAGAAGAACACCTTATCAGTTTTTTATTTTACTGTGTATTCATTATTTGAATTGTTTACAATCTACAAAAAAAATATAATTTATTAAAACAAGTCTAAGGAATTGGAACCAAAAGGCGAACGAGGATATATAGAACTTGTGCCAATAAAATAAAAAGACTAAGGGTATTTATTAACAGCAAATTTCTTTAGACACTCCAAATAAAGTCGTGATTAATTCACGACTTTTTTTATGTAAATTAGATTATATCAAAGTATTTTGCATCTAAGTTTACTATTGCAAATTTTTTTAGATTATGTTATTATGGCTATGAGGAAATTATGGAAAGATTCAATGGATTGAGTTGGGATGCAAGTGGACTTGCTGTAAGGCATGGCACAGAACGCACTGAAAAGTGGTCAGAAATCATTGCTGAAAAAGACACTGATAAAAGACATAAAATGATTGATGAATTAGTCGAAACGCTTTCAAACGATACTGAAAAAAGTGGTTTTTTTTCTAAAGATGAAACAATTGATATAAATACCATGAAAATGCAATCATTTAAACTAGATGATCAAGATATTTACTATACATTTTTCGATAATTTAGAGCAGTTTATAAATGAAAACAATAAATTCCCAGTTTCCGTATTAAAATCGATTGTAAAAACGGAATCGGATTATTTCGGGAATTTGCCTGATAGCGAAAACCTACGAAAGCGTGAAAAGCTTGCAAAAATAGACACATCAACTGATGATTATGTTATTCCATCCATCAGTGCTTTTAAGGGAATGGATTGTGCGGCTTGTGTGGAATATTCCTCTCTTGCTCATAATTTGTGGCTTCTTGCTGGCATTAAATCTTATTTTGTTATGAGCAAAGATGTTTATTTTGAAGATGTGGCGAATAACGATGGACATGCATTTGGTATTATTGAGTATAATGATAAGTTTTTGCTGTGTGATATGGTTCAAAATTCTTTTCCTATTTTGAGTGGCAGTCCCATTGGGGATATGTTTGATGGCAAACAATTAATTTTAAAGGATAAAATTTACGCAAATGCTTCAAAATGTAAGATAAAATTAGAATTATAATTTATCCAAAAACATTTTTGTTTGTTTTGTGAAATGTGATATATTTTTTTGTATGAGAGTAATCGCAGGAAAATATAAAGGTCGAAAGCTGGTGGAGTTCGAAAACGAAAACACACGACCAACTTTGGATAGGGTAAAAGAAAGTATTTTTGATGTCATTAATTTTTTTGTTGAAGATAGCCTAGTGGTTGATTTGTTTGCTGGCACGGGTGCATTAGGGATAGAGGCGATTTCTCGTGGGGCAAAGAAAGTATTTTTTGTAGACAATAACAAGAGAGCCTTAGAAGTAATCAATAGTAATGTAAATTCTTTGGGCGTAGATGCAGAAGTACAAAACATTGACTATATAAAATTTTTGAAAAACCTAAACACAAAAGTTGATATATTTTTACTTGACCCGCCATTTAAAACTGATTATGCTATGAAAGCAATACAATATATATATGACAACGATTTGTTGTCAGAAGATGGCGTAATTGTTTGGGAAAGGGGATTTGACAATAGCGAGTTTCAGTTTGATTACGATTGCAAAGTGAAAAAATATGGTACAGTTCAGGTAGTGTTTTTGTACAACAAAAAAGGAAACCAATGATATACAAAATAGAAAAAAATGTAATTATAATTACTGACAAGTCGCAATTTGACATTAACCATATTTTGAAATGCGGTCAGATTTTTCGTTACAAAATTGAAGACGGCATTGCCACAGTTTTTTCTCTCGACAAAAAAGCGGTGGTAAAAACGGAAAATGGTCAAACAAAGATTATTTCAAGCGACCTAGAATATTTTGTAAATTTTTTTGACCTTAATAACAACTATACAAATGTTTATAATGAACTAACGAAATTTGAGTTTTTGAAAGAAAGCATAATTTTTGGAAAAGGGTTACGTATTTTGAAGCAAGACTTACTCGAAAGTATGGTAAGTTTCATTATCTCGGCGAACAACAATATTAAGAGAATTACTAACAGTTTGTTTTATATATGTGAGCACTTGGGACAAAAGGTCGATGATTATTATGCTTTTCCCACTTTAAAAGCACTCAAAACTGCAAGTATAGAATTTTTTACTATTGCGGGACTCGGTTACAGAGCCAAACAGTTGTATGCTACTTTGCAAAAATTGGATGCTAACTGTTTGAATGATTTTATAAAAATGGATTTTGCTCAAAAACAAAAATGGCTTATATCTTTGTCTGGCATAGGTGAAAAAGTATCAGATTGTATTTTGCTGTTTGGCGACAATCAAAAGTATGTTTTTCCAGTAGATACCTGGATAGAAAAAGTGTACAAAAACAATTTTGCCCAAATTTCAGCAAAAAACCGCTTTGAAATGAGAAAAAATCTAATAAAAATCTTTGGCGAATACTCAGGACTTGCACAACAATTTTTATTTTATTATTACAGAGAAAATAACAAAAAATTATTATCAAAATAGTGTTGAGATTTGTTATTATAAATGCAGTATTTTAATATTGACAAATTGAATAAAATGGTATATCATATCTGTGTATTTAATTGAGGTAACTATGTGGAATGAATTTGTACAACTCTTTACCGAAATGGGCTGGATTAGTGCAGTCTTACTTTCATTGGGTATAGTGTTTTGTATCATAGAGATTTTTATTCCCGGCATTGGCTTTTTTGGAATATCTGGTAGTTTGATGGTGGTGGGCGGAATTGTAGTTCGTGCCGTCGCTGGAGCCAGTGCTACTCAAGTAGTTATTATGATAATATTGTTTTTCCTCATTATGTTGGCTATGTTTGCATTTATGACTTATAGTGCAAAATACGGAATATTGGGAAGAACACCAATTATTGAAAATGGCACTGCCATTTCAAAATCTTACATTGACAAAAAAATAATGTTAGAAAAATTGGTAGGCAAAAAAGGTCTTGCTATCACAGATTTGAATTTGGGCGGAAAGATACGCGTAAATGATCAAGAATTCAATGCACGCACGTTAGACAATATTATTCACTCTGGTTACAAAATCGAAATAGTACAAATCGAAGATAACGAAATAATAGTTAAACGTATCGTATAGGAGGTATTATGTTTGGACTTAATCTTTTATTAAAAGTAAATGTAGGACTATTTATCGGTCTAGGTGTTTTGGTTGTATTCATAGCGCTTGTCATAGGTTTTGTGCCTCTGCGCGTATGGTTTAGAGCCTTAGTTTCTGGCGCACACGTTTCTATGGTGCGTTTGCTTGGTATGAAGTTGAGAAAACAAGATTACAAATCAATTGTTTCTCAGTTTATCATATCAAAGAAAGCAGGCTTAAATATTAGTATAGGACAATTGGAAACTCACTCAATGGCAGGCGGAAGAATTGACAAAGTGGTAGCCGCATTGGTTGCTGCTTATAGTGCAAAATTGGATCTTAGCATAGATGAGGCTAGAGCAATAGACTTGGCAGGTAGAGATGTATTAGAAGCGGTTACTACAAGTGTGAGCCCACGCGTAATTATTACTCCAGAAATAAGCGCAATTGCAAAAGATGGTATAGAATTGCATGTAAAAGCCCGTATTACTGTAAAGTCAAAAATGGACAGACAAATTGGTGGTGCTGATGAAAATACTATTATTGCCCGTGTTGGTGAAGGAATAGTTGCTGCAGTAGGTAGTGCAGAAAGAAATTCAGATATTTTGGCAAACCCAAGTTTGATTTCTGAAAAGGTATATTCAAAAGGTCTTGATAGAAACACAGCTTTCGAAATATTGTCAGTAGATATTGCTGATATTGACGTTGGCCGTAACGTTGGAGCACAGTTGTCCATAGAAGATGCAGAAGCAAAAAAACGCATTTCACAAGCAAAAGCGGAAGAAAAGCGTATGCAAGCAGTTGCTTTGGAGCAAGAAATGAAAGCAAAAACACAAGAAATGAAAGCTTTGGTACTTGCTGCTGAGTCTGAAATTCCAAAGGCTATGGCACAAGCATTCCGAAACGGACAAATTGGTGTATTGGATTATTACAAAATGCAGAACTTAAACGCAGATACAAAAATGCGTAACGCTTTTGCTGACAAAGATAAAAAAGATGGTGAAGAAGGAGACAGATAATGTCTTGGACCGAAATAATAGTATTGTCTATATGCTTGGCGGTTCCATTGGCAGTAATTTCACTATTTGCGATTTATAAAAAAAATAAAAATAAAATCGCAGAGAAAAAAGCCAAAGAAAACGTCAAACCCAAAACGGATGAAGAAAAAGAGTTAGAGGCTTTAAAAAAACAAATCGAATTTGAAAAAAAATACGAAGAGGAAAGAAAACTTCAAACTCAGAATAAACCAAGTAGTTCATATGGTATTGGTGGCAGTGATGATGACGAATTGGACAAATTGTTGAAAGATTTGGAAGATGACAATTTACCCCCAGTACCAAAATTTGAAGGTGTCGCTAGACCTGAAAGACCTAATAGACATTTTAGTAGCTATGATTTTGATGAAAACACCAAATCTGAAGAAGATTCATTAACAGACCAAATCAATAATATGTCACCAAAAATGAAAGCAATTTTATTTGCAGATTTGATGAAACCAAAATATAAAGAATAAAAAAAAGTTCGATTATCTCGAACTTTTTTGTTGTACAAAATGTTAGAATAACAAAGTTGTGATGTATTGATATCCCCAAACCAATCCGAGAATATGCAATCCTGCAAAAAGCAAATTAAATACGAAACTAACAATAGGTCGTGCTCTCTTTGTGTTAACGAACATATAAATTGCAGACAGTAATATTCCCAATCCACCTAAACCTATCGCAATATAAAATAAATAACTATTATACATCACATAAAAGTAAGGTACTAACAAATAATTGGTTATACCTGGCAAAACACCAAAGTAGGACAAAAAGATTCCACCTAAGGTTGCAATTAAAAACAACAAACATATAGTAGTAAATATCCAAGCAAATACGTTTAGCACTCCCAATCTTTTTTGATTAGGTTTTTCAACCAGCACTTTGTCAGAGGTATAAGCCAATGGTGTTACATTACTTACAATTGGCGTTTCTTTTTGCGTAACTGATTTTTTTGCATTATCCAATTCTAAGGTTTTACCACAAAACATACAAACTCTGCTATCATCTGGTACTGTTTTTCCACAAAATCTACAAAACATTTTTTTTCTCCTATAATTAATATATAATATTTTTACAAAAAAAAACAATCAAATTATATATATTATTTTATTTTTTGACTGTTTTTTCGTATATTTTGGCTATTTTTTTGTAAAAATTAACCATAAGTAAATTTGATTATACTTCCATCAATGGCATCTTGGTATAAAACGTAATAACCATCTGTCATTGGATCATTAAGGTCTATTGGAATCCATTGATAATTTGTACCCAATTCTTTTGGGGCGGGAGTGTTGTATTTCGCTGGCACTCCATAAGCCAAATATTTTATTTTTTCTTTTTCGTAAATTACGCCTATTACATAAGTGTTGTTTTCATATTCATCTTCTATTTTGATAAATTTTGAATTTGGCACTAGTTCCATTATGATGTTTTCTGTTGGATATTTTACCAGCATCTCATCTATTTGTTCCGAAATCATAGAAAGAAAATCCCCTATATCATCGCCGCTCTTTTTTACAGGAGTTTCTGAATTGTATTCCTGCTTATCTTTTTGAATTTTTTGCTTTGAAATAGTTTGCATATTTTCTTTAATTATTTTTAATTGTTTTGTACTGTCTGCATTTTTGATTATTTCCTTTGGCTGCAAATGTGTTTCGGGCTTCAGTTTTTTTATTTGAGTTGATTCACTGTTTTCATTTTTAAAAATTGAAAAAAAATCCTGTGGAGTGCTTTTGTTTTCAAAAAAATCTTTTTTGTACACACAATTATCACATTTTTCATTTGTATCTATTGATGATTGTTCTTCTGCCTCATATTCACAATCTTGATCTACACATTTATCAATGTATTCTTCTACATCTTCAGTTGTGCTTGCGTCCCCATAAAATATAGAGTTTTCATTAAAAAACATATTTCCATAGCTTCCACCAGAAATAAATATATTTTTTTTATCCAAAACAGCGCAGTAAATATCATTTGTCAGGTCAAAATTTTGATTAATTTCAAAGTTATACGTATCTTGACTTTTTGTAATTGTAGCAGTATGTATTTTTTCTTTGTAATAAACACCTATTTTGCTATCTAATGGTAGGGTATTTGCATTATAAAGACGCATTTTGCCCTTTAATGTTGAATTGTCAGTAATTAGTGTTAATATTGCTTTTATACCATTCGGTGTTTTGTTTTCACTTGACAAAATAATTGTTTTGTTATTCATATTAACCTCGTTTTTATTTTATTATTTTTTTGTAGTATAAAAACAACAGATATTGTCGCATTATTGTATATCTTGTAAAAATAGATATATAGCGTTAATATATACTTAGTATCTTTTATGTTTTTACGATACGAATTTGTGATTATTATGAGTATTTTATTGACAATAATTTTTTTAAAAGGTATTATAACAAGTGCAATGAGTTGTAATTTAACGGAGATAATATGACTAATTTGAAAAAAATATTTGTATGTTTGATATTGTGTTTGATAACACTTGGTTTGGCATGTTGTTCAAACGCCAAAATAGATGCTCCCGTTCAGTCTGATTCTGTTGTGGGCAACGGTGGCAGTGCGGTAGTAAAGGGTGATTATTTGTATTTTACAAATGGTTATGTTTCAAAGACTTCTATAACCGACAGCAACAGAGGCAACAGTTATGTGAATAGCGCCTTGTATGTAACAAAACTTGTTAATGGCGAACTTGTAGTTGACGATAACGGAGCTATAATTGATTATGAAATGATTTTTGACAAAATTTCTGGATTTGAGCAAGGGGGATTGTATATTTTTGGTGAGTACATTTATTTTACTACTCCTTGTACTCAAAAAAATACTGAAGGCGAAATAGCAAATGATTTGCTAGTGTTTAAAAGAATAAAATTAGACAAATCTAGCGATGTCCAAACAATATATACAACTAAAGCAGCAGGCGACAAAGTTCAGTATATGTATTATAGTGAAGATAATGTTGTTTTTCTATTGGTACATGAAAATGATGGGGAAGACATCAACACTTTGACACGTTTTAATATCGCAAGAAAAGTGACTTCTGCTTTGGTGGATAGTGACATAACTAGTATAGTTTTGCCAACTGAGAGAGATAACACAGAACAAGCTACGTTCCTTAACGGAAGAATATTTTATACAAAAGCCTTGACAGAGGATGAAAGTGAAGATTACGAAGGAAACAAAATGTACCAATATAATGTTACTTCAAACCAAATCAACCAAGTAAAAGGCACTACCATAACTGGCACACAAAATACCTATAAAGTATTGGCATTTTTGAATGACACTTTGTATTACGAAATGAAAGATGATATCGATACCTGTATTTACAAGGCTGTCGTAACAGATGGAATATTGGGCGGCGGAAGTCGTTTGACAAACTCTGCCACTCACTCATATACAAAATTTTTGCCAATAAAAAACACCGTTCGTGGTTTGGATGTTTTGGTTTGTGCTACAAGTTCAGCCGTTCATGCTCTAGATAGTTTTGTCCCTAGTGTAATTTTGGCAGATGTCGCAAATACTCTTTTTGTAAACGATCATTATTTGTACTATTATCAAAATGACAACATTTACCGAGTTATATTAGACGGAAATGATAAAGGGGTAACTGAGCAACTGACCAATTTTAGTAGCGAAGAAGTATTGTTTACTGCCGGCATTGATTTTGATGACAAATATGTTTACTATTATACAAAAATTGATAGTGGTGCATATTATCTTCATCGCACTGACCTAACAGAAAGCGATATGGAAGACTTTTACTCACATGAAATGGTTGGCGTGTACGCAACAGCGGATATTCCAGAAGAAGAATAATTGATATAAAAAAATAAAAAATACTACTATAAAAAGTAGCATTTTTTTATGGAAGTGTTACTTTTACGTCGCCACAAAGTATGTCGCTGTATGAGTATGTGTGTATGTTGGCATTAAGTACTTTTTGTAAATTTTTTACAGTAAATACACTATTGTAGGTGTCTTCAATAATTGCGTCATAATAAATAATTTTTTTTCTTCCTCGGTTGACACACATCTTTACTTCTTTACCTTTCAGTTCCAAAATATGTTCTTTTATAGACACCAATGTTAAAGGTTGTTTTTTCATTTTTTAATCCTTATTGGTATTTTGTCCATAAAATAGCAATAATAGTCACTTTTGACATTTTTTGACAAAATCATTATTTGTCGAGAAGGTTGTATCTTTCTGTTTCCACTATGCTGGAAGCAATTCTGTCCCGAGCGAAAGGTATGGTTTTTTGTATTTCTTTTAGCAAATCTTTTATATATTCTCGCTGTGTGTTTTTGTTAGCGGGACAAGTACTTTTTAATATGGGCAAATCTTTGCTTGCAGACTTAATATCTTTTTCGTTTGTCAAAAATAAAGGTCGTATAAGTTTGATTTTTGAATTGGACATATAAGACTTTGGATGCATTGTACTAAGTCTTCCTTCGTATAACATTGACAAGAAAAATGTATCTACCATATCATCGATATGATGTCCTAATGCAATTTTGTTGCAGCCATGTTTTTTTGCGACAGAGTTTAATGCACCTCTTCGCATCTTTGCACACAACGAGCAAGGATTTTTTTCTTTGCGTATATCAAAAACTACTTGTTGTATGTCAGTTTTTTCTACATAATAATTTACACCTAATGTGTCGCATAGTTTGCTTATTTCTGTATAATCATTTTTTCCAGAACTGATGTCAATTGTGATTGCAATTATGTCAAATTTTTTGTCATCAAACAATCTATAATTTGCCATAGCCTTTAACAAAACCAAACTATCTTTGCCTCCCGATACGCCAATTGCAATTTTGTCATTATTTTCTATTAAATTATATTTTTTATCTGCTTTTCTGAGCATACTTAATATTTTTTTCATATTTTTTCCTTATTTACAATTTACCAGCATTTTGCCTATAATTCAATCGTTTTAAATAAAAATAATATTTATTTTATTTTTAAAAATATTTTTATTATTTTATTATAAAAAAATAATTAATTTCAATTTTTGTTATTTAATTTTAATTAATTGTAATTATTTTAATAATTTAGGTATTTTTTTGATTTGACTAAAAGTGACATATTTATATATAATATTTATTGTAAATAAATAATATGGCAATAAGTGTAATTTTTCTTAATAATTTGAGAAAGATAAATTAGGAGCAAGGATGAAAAAAATATTATCGATTTTGACTCTCGTATTACTGGCTTTTACAGGACTTGTTTTTGCTGGTTGTGATAAGAACAAAAACAATATCAAAATTGATGTTTACTATCATCTTTCTAACTCACAAGATGAAGAATTTCAAAAATTTTCTACAACAGAAAATATCGAATTTGTTTATGACGCAAGTGAAGCAGCGTACATAGATATTCGAGTTTACATAACAAAAAATAAAGAAAACTTATCGGCACAAAGTTTTGTATTAAACAATACTTCAGATTCAATATCTATTACAAACATTACGTATGCAGAAACTTATTCAACTGCCCGTGTTGTTATTAACGGTGGCGGCTCTGCACAATTAAAAATTACCAGTTCGGAAGGTGGCAACTTTGTGGTGCCTATTGATGTAGTGGTACCAGTAACAGAAATTACTAATACGACATATCAACCCGCTGTAGTTGTTGGGGATAGTATCACTTTTGATAGTAACAAACTGTTTGTATTTAAACCAAATACTTCTAACTTGCGCACAACTCAGAAATCAGTAAAATATGAATTGGCTAATGCCAATGAAAATGTAACAATTACTGACAACGTAATGAGAATAAGTAGCGACTATACCTTGAATGCCAATACGAAACAAATTGCTGTAAAAGCCATCTCAGTTGTGAATGGAATTGAAAATAGCGAAATATATACTACGTTTAATGTTCAAGTTGTAGAAAATTTTAATAACTATGCTCTTGTAGTGAATTATTTTGACATCAACACAAATACAACTAATTCATTAACAAACATTGATACTCTAAGACTTATTGCAAAGAACTCTAATTACGATAGCGCTTATGTTCGAGTAAGTGTTGCTCCAAGCACTTTGTATACCATTGACAATTCTTCTCAGTTACAAATAACTCATATTATCGACAAATCGTCCGCAGCTACGGTAACAAAAATCGCTGGCTATCAAGATGTTTATTTGATTAGAGGTAATCAAACGGATATAGCAAACGTTACATTTAACGTTTCTTACAAAACTTTCAAATTTACAAACAATGTGCCTAGCCTTTCAAAAACTATTTCAGTAAATGTACGTGAATTGCCAACCAATCTTTATATAAGCAACAACGATTTGAATGACCAAATATATTTTGTTTACGATGAATATGTTGGCTCAAATGGACTTGAATTAAAATTCGAAGCAACTCCATTTAATGTAAAATCTGCTGACAAAATGATTTATATTACAATTAACGGCGCAGTTGATAATATCAAAAATAACATTTTGAGTTTCAAGAAAAACGGCGTAGAAATGACCTACGATGCTTCCCAAGGTGGATTTGCAGTGAATAGTGGAGATACTATTGTTGTAAAAATTCGTGAAAATGCAACTTTTGGAGCCGAAGATATTTCTTTGACTGCACGTGTGCGCACTACACCTACTTCTTTCAATGGAAATAATAACATAGAAGCGCAATATATTTTGAAAAATATTTTATTACGTCCACGAAAAATGTTTACAGATGTAAGTTTGTTACAATCATCTACTTTCTTGTCATGTGAAAATAAAACCACTTTAATTGCAAAAAATAGTTCAATTACAAGCACTTTTTATCTTGACTTTATGAAAACAAACGTAGATTTGACAAATATAGCAATTTCTGTTAGTGGTAGCGAAATTCAGTTAAAAACCGCTGACAACGTTGCAAAAGATAATCTTACATTTACCGATTTGGGTGCAGTACTTTCAGGTTCGACATATAAGTACAGTTTTGGATTGGTCGGTACAAAAGTCGGCACTTACACTTTGACTATTTCAAGCATCAATGGTTTCAGCAAAACTTATACTTTACAAGTAATTAATGCAGAAAAAAATCCTACTGTATCGTACATCTTGGATGACAATTCAAAATCTTACGTAGGATATTATGCTATCCAAAATAATGAAACAACTCAAATGGGTGTTACTTTAGGCAACACCGCTATTATGCGACTTAATTCTGCAAGTACAATGAACAGCCTATCTATTTCGGATAGGGATGAAACGTTGTTTAACTTCAATGAAAGCGATAGAAGTAGCGTTAACGCCCAAATTAGTGACAACAAAATTTATTTTACAGCACTTAAAGAGGGTACTGCGATTTATACAGTTACCGCAACTGCATACAAAGTATCCGATATTCCAGCAACAAAAGGTGTTATCGATGTAAGTGTTCTGACTTATTCATTTGAAGTCGCAGTGTATACTCCTGTAAAGAATTTTAGTTTGAGCAAAACTGTAATTGATGATGTCTATATAGCGGACACTGTTGGAGTATTGCTACAAGAAAACAATTCCAATGCATCAGTGAAAGTAAATTATAATAATACTACTGCAACTCAAAAGATATATTTTTCAAATAGTGAACAAAAATGCTTTGATGTAAATATTTCTTGGAATTTGGGCACAAGCGGGTATTATCAGACTACAGGTGTTCAAAATGGGGTTTTGACTTCACCAACCAGCACCTTTACTGTGCGTAAAAATCAAGGCAATACAAGTACTCTTGATGTGACTGCATACGTTACTCAATTTGGCAAAAATACAAGCAGCACCCTTGTTTGCCATATTACATTTAAAGAAGCAACAAAAGTTGACGATATAAGCGTTGATGGCGTAGACATTTCGAAAATAGCAAATACCTATACCATGAATCTAAGTGGACAAGATGGTTCTTTCTACAACGGTGGCACATCTCTAACATCTTACATAAATAATTCGAGCAATTATTTTAAAACTTTTGACGCATCAGCAACAAATAGCAATGCTTCTTTTGGCGATCTAACATATCAAATTTATAATATAAATGGCGACCAAACTGAATTGTCATTAAACAATGACATTATATCTGTGTATCACGATGTTTCTACAAATATGTTTTATGTTGTACCTAAAAAGGGCGGCAGTGTTATTTTAAAAATTGTAGCAAAGGATTCATTTATTAGTGATGTTTTTGCTACTACCGGTACATCAATATATGTGACTGTCAGCGATGGAGTATTGCATCCTTACTATATTACTAATGCAACACAGTTTTTGAATATCTCAAATAACATGTCTGTCAAATATGTTTTGACTAACGATATTGATTTAATCAATAAAACTGGATATCCATTAGGAAATGGGGCTACATTTACAGGCGAATTGAATGGCGATATGACAATCAAAGTTTTGACTACTTACCAAAACGAATTTGGTGAGTATTCTTCCCGTTTGGAAGATATCGTTATTCATAGCAATATCAATAACTTGACCTTATCTTCATTCAAACTTTTGCTTGATGGATATTATTTGGGACTATTTGCAAAAAATGAAGGTACTATTAGTAATCTTAATTTTGTTAATGCAAAATTATTGAACTTTAATATAGGCAGCACAACCACTTCACTTACTGGAAGTGCTTATGTTGGATTTGTGGCTGGTCAAAATAGTGGAACTATTCAGAAAACAACAGTTACAATCCAAAACAGTAATATCAATGTATTTACGGGATTGAGCAGTAATGTTTTGAGTGTGAATGTGGGAATTATATCAGGGAAAAATGATGGTACAATAAGTAGTAGCCAAAAGATTAGTAGTGGCAAACTATCTATTAACGTTACATCAAATTATCAAAATAATCTGTTTGAATGTCGTTTGGGTGGAATTGTTGGATTGAACAATGGAGAAATTGTTGGCGGTTACTCACTTGACCAAAACGAGCAGTTGTCCATTCTTAATATTGAAGACGTAGTAACAAGTGCTGTTGATTTGCAAATCACTACTACAAATAGTTTTGTGGACCAAAAGAGCAAAATAGGTGGCATCTCGGGTGAAAACGTTGGAAACATACACAACGTTTCTATTACAAATCTTGCAAATGGAAAAATTAGTGGCGGAAAATATGTTGGCGGACTAGTTGGCTATAATAATAATGGCTTTATAAACGAAAGTTTAGTGGTTGGTTCAAAAATTGAAGGCACAAAAATTGAAAGGGATGACACACCATACGTACAATATGTTGGCGGTGCAGTTGGTTATTGTGAATTTGATAATGATACTGTTTCTACAAATAAAACACTTAACAAGGTTGGCGTACATTTTATTGATGTATACAATTCCAATACAAACAGTGACAGCTTCATAAGTGGAAAAGACAATGTGGGTGGTCTGATAGGCTATGCACAAAATACTGTTTTAAAATATTGCTATATAGAAAACTTTGTGTCTAATGATAGCAATCTTATTATAAATAACAATGGCAATATTGCAGGACTAATAGCAAATGCAAAAGATACACGTATTTACAACAGTTTTGCCAACATCAATATGAAAGTAGATATCGACATCATTACTGATACAGATACTGAAAAAGCTATTTTAGGTGGTTTTGTTGCACAAACGGACAATATTGGCGCAAAAAATGCCTACTACAAAGGTCGAGTAGTTTTGAAAGAATACGCTGATGAAGGTGGTTTACCATATTTCAATGCGTTATATGAAGGTTTTTCCATCAATGAAATTACCTTACAAAATACTTACTGCATAATGGATGTTTATGATGTTGATAATGGTTTTGCACAGAGTATGCGTTATATTAATGATCAATTATCCTCACACCCTGATATTGAATTAAAAACTATCTCTACATATCCAAATGTTGATAATAATGGTTTCAGATTTGCCACAGTGGGCGATGAAAAACGAGTTTGGGCTATTGATACAGATGTCAATGATGGCTATCCTATTTTACTTGTACAAAACGGCGTTGAAGAAGAATTGATTACAATTGTGCCAAGTAGTTTGAATATTAAAGTTAATGAGAAATATTTTGCACAAGGCAACCCAGGAGAAGGTAAAGGAAAATACTATTCTGATGAGAAAGGAATCATATACTACTACAATAGAATATCCAACCCACCAGACAACGCACAAGATTTGGCTCTTAACAGTTACAAATTGGTAAGCGATACAAATGGCGAAGGACTTATTGATATAAGTATCATACCATCTCGTGCAAATGGTAATTATATTGTTCACATAGTTGGTGGAGAACATCTTGGATATATTAGCAATGGCAATTTGATACTAAAAAGTGCAGGAACAAAAAATAACAACAAAATAACAATAGAGTTTTATGCTATTTATAATAATAGCCTTGAAGCGACAGTGAGTTTTTATGTGATGAATGGCTACACGGATTGGGGATTGTACAGTAGTAATTTGTTGACAGAAAACTATAAATTGGCAAACAACAAACAACTAGTTTTGTTAACGGACAGCAGTAGGCAATTATTACCTTACATCACAAACGGCGATTATTCGGTAAATTCTGCAATGCAACTACTCTTTACTTATTTGTCAGGCACATACTTTGTAGAGCGTGCAGGGGAAAGTGATTTGCCATTATTTGAACTGGATAGCGAGCAACTACAATTATTCAATGTAAACGACAAATTTGCTGGTTTTTTCACAAGCACGGCAACAGGAATTGACCTAAAAGCATACAATTACGATAATGATGCCGTAAATGGATATTTGAGCGCAAAAGTAAGAGTAGCATTGACTTTTAACCTAAAAACTTTGTCAGATGATTTTGCCGATGAATACTATGAGTTTGGATACGCAGAATTTTTTGTGATAGTCAAAAAACAAGCGACGCAAATTCAGTCCAACACTCAATCACTCGAAATGAATGCTGGTGGTCAGGAAAATTTAATTATTAATTTGCAAACAAATTTTGTAAACGATGACATCGAATTAGATGAAACCTTAGTTGAATATGTGTTTGATAGCAATGATATAACTAACAAAACCCAAGATGAATTACGATTGAATATGACTGCAAATTTTGCAAATGCAGAAAACATCACAAACATAAACAATTTGATGAGCGCAAATAATGTAAATACCATACAAGATTTGTTTGATATTTATGTGCATGCTACAAAAAATGATGATAGCATTTCATATGATTTGTCTTTGTCATTAAAAAATACCACTATTAATAATAGATACATAGAACAAAGCATTAATATTGATTTGAATTTTTCTTGTATATCAAATAAGGCGCTTAACAAAACCATAACACTTACAATTAATCCAGAAGAATTGAACAAAATTATAACTGCACATTATCCTAATGGAGAAAGCAGTTTTGAAGATGCTGACACACGAACTTATGTAGTTAGTGAAGAAAAGTCTAACACAATTATTCCTGGTACACCAGGTATCTTAAAAATTAGCCTCGAACCATATTATTCTTATGTTGATTACGTTACAATCACTTCAAGTAGTCTTGTTGATGGTACAAAAATTTTGTTTGAACAAATGTTATTTGTCGAAGGTATAGAAAATATTTCTGCTAGCCACTACGTATCGATGTATCCACGACCAGAAGTAATTGAAAACGGTCTAAAATTGTACAAATATTCAAGCGTGCAAAGTGGCATCAAACTATATGATGGCTCTTTATATGTTCGTACAAATTTGCCTACTTTGGTTGCGACTAGTGAAATATTTGATATTACAATAACTGGATACAAACGCACAGAAAGTGGCGATGTTGTTGTGAAATCAAACACAACATCTTTGATAACAAAATACAATGCAAACATACTTGTCAACGTTCTAGATTGCGATAGCGTACTTATAGAAGATGAAACAATTTATCTTGTACAAAATAACAGTTCATATCAAAAAATTACTGTTGAAGTATTTGGTTATGAATTGACAGGCGAGCCTGTGATTACGACAATGAACAACGTTAGATTGACTTTGAATAGCGTAGTATTGACCAACAGAAATTCAGTAATTTATACATATATTGTGAATATAGGTGATTTAACTGACAATACACAATTTGATGTCACATTTACATTGAATATGTATGTAAACAATGTTGTAGAAAGCCGAGTGCAGAAATGCAAGTTTGTCGCCCTTGATATTATGTTAGATAGCGCAACATTGACCAATTTGAATTCAAATAAAGAATTGTTACTTGTTATTGGTTCTAGCACTCCGCTTAAACTATTGTGGAATACCTTTGCTAACTTGACTGAAAGTGAAAAATTGGCGTTATCCAATGATATAAATGAAAAACTGTATACAGATTTGGGTATAGATATAAACGATTTTAGTTTATCTCTTACTGATATGAATGCATATCTAAATTTATTCAAAGCCTTGTCTACGAATTCATACGGACAGGCACAAGATAAGCCGTTTACAGAATACAACACGGATACTAGTCTTTTCCAAACCAAACTCTTCAATCTTTATGAAGAGAATGTATTGGTGGACACATATATAAAATTGATTGCCCAAGCATCAACTAGTGGCACAACAGTCAATTTTTCTGTTGGTGCTAGTTATATAGTAGAAGGTAATAATATTGGTTTAAAATTTGTCACTAGTGGCGAGCAGTTTAGAATTAATTTTAGTTTCACAATGAAATTTGCAGCATCAACAACTGAGGACAATCCTTTGCCAATTTTCACACAAGAAGGATTGGAAAATATGGTCGCAGGTCAAAACTATATTTTGATGAATGATTTGACCTTAACTGATTGGCAGCCACTTGAAATTGCTACCGACACAAACAGTACATTGACGGGTATTTCAAGTTTGGACGGAAATAACAAAATTTTAAAAATAGTCAATTTTGTTCCAAAAACAATAGATCAAAATAACAATGAATTGACACATACAAATGTGGGTTTGTTTGCACAAGTTTCTAGTAATACGCTGTTGAAAAATATTACAATAGATATATCAGATCTTGCTGATGTTGATTTGACTTCATTTAAAACATACAATTTTGGCGTTTTGGCAGGCATAAACAATGGTTTGGTTGTAAACTGTGAAGTAATCAATACAAAGAGCACAAACAATCAACTTGCAGTACTTTCAAGAGAAATCATAGATGGAGCAAATGTCAATGGTATAGTCGGCGGTTTAATTGGCTCAAATAGTGGAAATATCACCAACTCTCGTGTGGGAGCAAAAGAATTTAAGGTTATTTCTTATAACGAAGATGGTACTAGTGCAAATACACACACTCTAACCAACTACAAATTCACTTTAATAGCAAAAAATGTTGTTGGTGGCTTTGTCGGCAACAACAATGGAATAATAAGTAGTAGTTTTGTTGCTAATATGGGCGTAGAAAATATACACAGTAAGCCACAATATACAAAAACTGCTGGTTTTGTTGCTACAAACTCTGGCAGAATTCATTTTAGTTATGCAAAAGGCGATGAAACATCGACAACTAGCACAAATGTTCGTGCTGGTAATGTTATGGTGTATTCTACAGGAAATGCTGCTGGCTTTGTGTATGAAAATAGCGGCAATATTAACGATTGTTATACCAACACGATGATTGATACAGACGCTTCTATTGTAGCAGGCTTTGTTTACATTAATAGCGGTAGCATAATCAGAACGTACACAACTGCTTATGTTGGTTCAAATAGTGAGTACAAAGCACCATTTATAGGTGTAGACAAACAATCCAACTATTTGGATAGTGGAGATATTTCTGATAGCTATTTTTTACAACTAAATTCAGACAACTTTACTTTAAATGGCGGAAGTGCATTGGCAAGATCATTGTCAAACTTTTTGAATATCAATACATTGAACGGATTTACACTATTGGAAAACAATCAAGCTGACGGCATTTGGGCATATGGCTTAGACAACTTTGCTGGTAGCGATTTGTTACCTGATTTGGTTTCTACTAAAGAAATTTCCCGCTCAGTGAGATATATCGTTGACGAGCAGGATGTCGGCGAAAACAACTACGAATATACATATAGTTATGTAAGCGGTTATGAATATGGTAGCGACAACAATCCATACATTATTCGTAACGCAACAGAATTCAATTCTGTTTTGACAGATGGAATGAATGAAGATAGTTTGCATATATTTGACAAAAATGTACGTTTTGTAAACGATATCAATCTTTCTACAGAAATTAAAACAAGTAAGAATGTTAGCATTGAAGGCAAAATAGATGGAAATGGAATGACCATATCCAATATTTCTGTCAATGTAACCGTAACGGCAAATGAGTACGGGTCAAGTATCGGATTATTTAGTAGAGTCAACAATGCAGTTATTAAAAACCTGACTTTAAAATTCAACCAAATGTACGGAACAAACGTTACATATTCGGGTGGACTTGCTGGAATTATCA
>JAQVLJ010000042.1 GCA_028704215.1 Clostridia bacterium | reverse complement strand
TGGTTCAAGTGGTTTGACAGGTGCGTTCTCTGCAACTGGACTCTTGATCGTAGTAAGCGTAGCGCTCGAATTTGACAAACAACTAGAAGCACAATTAATGATGAGAAATTATAGAGGATTTTTGAAATAGGAAGAAGTATGAAAATTATTTTATTAGGTGCGCCTGGTGCTGGTAAAGGCACTTTGGCTCAAAACTTAAAAACTGATTATGGGTATGCCCATATATCAACTGGTGATATTTTGCGCGAAAACATCGCTCAAAAAACCAAAATAGGTTTGCAAGCAAAAAAACTGATAGAAAAAGGCAGTCTTGTGCCTGATGAAATGATAGTTAAACTACTTATAGAAAAAATTAATTCTTTAAAAACTGACGATTATATTATTGACGGTTTTCCAAGAACTTTAGCACAGGCAAAAAGTCTTGATAAAATACTGAAAGTCGATTACGTTTTGTCCCTCAAATCATCTCATGAAGTTGTAATTGATAGACTTTTGAATAGATTAACTTGTCCTAACTGCAAAACAATTACAAATCGCAAATGGCTTAAAGATGATGTTTGTCCAAAATGTCATACAAAGTTGGATTTGAGATTGGATGATAATGAAGAGGCAATAAGAAAAAGATTAGAAATCTATGATGAAAATTTCAAAACAATTTTAGATTTTTATAAAAAATTGAACATTTTATATGAAATTCAAGCGGATGAAACTCCTGAAAAAACATATGATTTGACAAAAAAAATAATAAGAGTAAAATATGATTGTCAAGAAAAATGACAAAGAACAAGAATTGATGAGAAAAGCGGGAGCAATTCTGCATGAAACACTAGATCTTATCAGTCAGAACATAAAAGTAGGTCAAACCACGGCACAACTAGACAAAATGGCTTACGATTTTATTACTAACAAAAGTGCCTTTCCAACATTTTTGGGTTATGAGGGCTTCCCATACAGTATTTGTGCTTCTTTAAATCATGAAATTGTACACGGATTTCCCAATAACACACCTTTACAAGAAGGTGATATAATCAGTATTGATATCGGTGTGAATTACAAAGGTTTCAATGCTGATGCTGCTAGGACTTTTCCAGTCGGCAAAATTTCTAGTGAAGATACTCGCTTGATTGAAGTGACTAAACAGTCATTTTATGAAGGTATAAAAGACATTAAAGCGGGCAGTCGACTCGGTCACATTAGTAACCGTATACAAAAGTTTGTTGAAAAGAACAAATTTACAGTCGTGCGAGAACTGGTTGGACATGGTGTAGGTAAAGACCTGCACGAAGACCCTATGGTACCAAATTATGGCATTTATGAGGACGGACCTGTATTGGAAGAGGGAATGGCATTAGCCATAGAACCTATGGTAAACGCAGGTAGGCGCAATGTCCTGATGGATAGCAATGGATGGACCATCAAAACCGCGGACAAAAAAAAGTCTGCACACTATGAAAATACCATTTTGATTCACAAAGATGGTGTGGAAATTATTACGTAAAGGAGCACTATGAGACCAAAAGAACTAAAAATAGGGGATTTGGTTAAGAGTACAAGCGGACGAGATATCGCCAAATATTACGTAGTATATGCTGAAAATGAAAAAGGATATTTCATTTTAATAGACGGCAAAGTGAAGACACAAAAAAATCCCAAAACAAAAAATTCAAAGCATTTAGAGTATGTAACGCATTTTGATGATATCGAACAAAAAATTAAAGACAAAAAAATGTACGATTTCGAAATTACTACTGCTTTAAATCAATTCAAAAAATCTTTAAAGTGATAGGAGTTAAAATGTCGAAAGAAGACTTAATAGAAACTGAGGGAGAGGTTGTAGAAGTTTTAGGAAACAACCAATACAAAGTTCAAATTATGAACAACCACGTTATTACCGCTTATAGTTCGGGTAAATTGCGTATGCATTATATCAAGGTATTAGTCGGTGACAAAGTAAAGGTTGAGATGAGTCCTTATGATTTGACAAAGGGTCGAATCACTTGGAGAGACAAAAACTAGAAACAAAGCTTTGAAAGGAGAAAATTATGAAAGTAAGACCTAGTGTAAAACCTATGTGCGAAAAATGTAGAGTTATCAAGCGTGATGGCAAGGTAATGGTTATTTGCTCAAAAAGTGCAAAACACAAACAAAGACAAGGTTAAAAAATTATCATAGATTTTTCGCGGCAAAATAAAGTCTATGCAGAAAAATACAAAATTATTTAGGAGGAAAATATGGCACGTATAGCAGGCGTCGATTTACCAAACGAAAAAAGAGTTGAAATTGGTTTGACTTATATTTACGGAATAGGTAGAGTTCGCTCTAACGAAATATTAAAAGCAACAGGTATCAGTCCAGACACTCGTGTAAAAGATTTGTCTGAGGCCGAAACCGCTGTTTTGCGTAACTATATCGAAGCAAATTATAATGTTGAAGGTACTTTGAGAAGAGATGTGGCATTGGACATCAAACGTCTAAAAGAAATCGGTTGTTACCGAGGTGTTAGACATAGAATGAATTTACCTGTAAGAGGTCAAAGTTCAAAAACTAATGCTCGTACACGAAAAGGACCTAGAAAAACCATAGCAAATAAGAAAAAGTAAGGAGTGAAAAATGGCAAAAACTGATAAAGTAAAAAAGCGTAAAAGTACCAAAAACATTGGCAAGGGTGCAGTGCATATCAAAGCATCATTTAACAACACTCTTGTTACTTTTACAGATGTAGCAGGCAATGCAGTTGCCTGGTCTAGTGCTGGCAGTTTAGGATTTAAAGGCTCAAAAAAGAGCACACCTTTCGCAGCACAACAAGCAGTGGAAACAGCCGCTAAAGCAGCAAAAGAAAACGGTATCAAATCCGTGGATGTTTATATCGAGGGACCTGGTTCTGGTAGAGAAGCAGCAATCCGTTCTTTGGCTACTGCAGAAATTGATGTTACAATGATTAAAGATGTATCACCAATTCCACACAATGGATGTCGTCCACCAAAAAGAAGAAGAATATAAAAAAAGGAGAAAATAAATGGCTAAAAATATTTGTGCAAAATGTTCACAATGCCGTAGAGAAGGCTGCAAACTTTTTCTAAAAGGCGAAAGATGTGTTTCTGGCAAATGTTCATTTGATAGAAAACCAGTTGTTCCTGGACAACATGGCGCTTCAAAAAAGAAAATTTCTGAATACGGAACACAGTTGCGTGAAAAACAAAAAGTAAAACGTGCTTATGGCGTTTTGGAACGTCAATTCAAATTGTACTATGACAAAGCAGCTAGAAGCAAAGAAGCGACTGGTCCTACTATGTTATTGATGTTGGAAAAACGTCTAGACAACGTAGTATACAGAATGGGCATTGGATCATCTCGTTCTCAAAGTAGACAAATTGTAAATCATGGACTTATTACTGTTAATGGCAAAAAGGTAAATATACCTTCATATCAAGTAAATGTAGGTGATGTTATTTCAGTAAAAGAAAATAAACGTGATTTGGAAATGTTCAAACAACTAAAAGGTGTCAAGATTGTGATGCCAAAATGGTTGGAATTCAATACTGACACTTTAGTAGGCAAAGTATTAAGTTTGCCTGAAAGAGAAGATATTGATCTAAATATTCAAGAACATTTGATTGTCGAATTGTATTCGAGATAGGAGGTATTTATGTTAGAAATTGAAAAACCCAAACTTACAATCGAAGAAACTGAAAAAGGTGCTATTGCAAAAATTGTATTAGAACCATTAGAAAAAGGATTTGGTATCACCATCGGCAATTCTTTGCGTAGAGTTTTGTTATCAAACTTACCTGGCGCTGGTGTTGTTGGTGTAAAAATCAAAAATGTATTACATGAATTTTCTACAATCAAAGGTGTAACAGAAGATGTACCAGATATTTTATTGAACTTAAAAGGCTTATATGTAAAAGCAAATAGTTCAGATAAAGATTTTAAGGGTACATTAAGTTTGAGAAAGAAAGGTCCTGCCGTTGTTTACGCCAGTGACATAGACTCAAATGACCAAATCAGCGTGTTGAATCCTGATATGTACATCTGCACAATTGATGAAGGTGCTGACCTTGATATGACAATTTATGTTGGCAATGGAAGAGGGTATGTAGCATCAAACTTGAACAAGAATTTTAGTGATGAGATTGATTTTATCGCTATGGATACTATCTTTACTCCTGTAAAGAAAGCAAACTTTGAAGTTCAAGCAAGTCGTGTTGGTCAAAATATGGATTTTGACAAATTAATTTTGGAAGTAGAAACCAATGGCACAATTTCATCAAGAGAAGTTTTGTCTTTGAGTGCAAAACTTATTAATGATTATCAAAAAATGTTTATTGAATTGGTTGATAATATGTCAGATTTTGATATTTTGATAGCACGCAAAGAAGATGAAAAAACCAAATTGTACGAAAAACCTATCGAAGATATGGAATTGAGTGTTCGTAGTTACAACTGTTTGAAACGTGCTGACATTAATACTATTGGCGATTTGGCAAAAAAGACCAAAAATGAAATGCTAAAAGTTCGTAATATGGGTGCAAAATCTCTTGAAGAAGTTTTGCAAAAATTGGAATTTTACGGCATAGTAATCGAAAATGACAACTATTAAAAGGAGAAGTTATGAGAGTAAAAAAATTAAATAGACCCAACAAAGAACGTGTCGCTTTGATTCGTAATCAAGCAACTGACCTTTTGTGGCATGGAAAGATTACTACTACCGAAGCAAAGGCTAAGTATCTACGTAGTTATGTTGAAAAATTAATAACATTAGCTGTTAATAGTTTTGAAGATGTTATTAAAGTAGAAAAAACTTTTGTTGATGAAAAGGGTGTAAAATCCAATCGCGAAGTAATTATTGATGGTCCAAAAAAATTGGCTGCTAGACGTAAAATTATGTCTAAAGTGTACACAGTCAAAGAAAAACGCCTACCAAAAGAGAAGAAAAGTGTATTTGTTGCTCGTACAGAAGGCATCAAACACCCACTAATTGAAAAAATTTTTAATATTTATGCGCCTAAATATGCAGAACGCAAGAACGAACTTAAAATTGGTGGTGGCTACACTAGAATTGTTAAAGTTGGCAAGAGAATTGGCGACAACGCTGATATGATGATAATCGAATTAATATAATTTTGTATTATTGGAAAAAACGGATTGTTCATATGTCCGTTTTTTTTATTTTGTTCAATGATTTGCTTTTATAAAGTATTATTGTTAAAATTTATTCTATGGAGAAATAATGGAACGCTTAATTAACACTATAATAGAAAAACATTTGTCTTATTTGTCTTTTGATGAATTGGTAAATGCTCTCTATAAATTCTTAGGAATCAACAAAACAAAACTAGAAAAATATGTAAATGAAATGATTGCAAATGGCACTTTGATGTTTGACGATAGACAGACATTGTTTATTTCATCAAAAAAAGGCTATATTAAAGGTGTAATAATAGGCAATAGAAAAGGTTTTGCATTTTGCAAACAAGACACTAAAGATGAAGAAAAAGATATTTTCATTGCAAAAAGCAACTTAAATGGCGCTATCCATGGCGATACCGTATTGGTGCAAATTGTCAACAAACCAGCAGACTCAAATCCAGAGGGAAGAGTAGTATCTGTTTTGAAACCAAACTCAAATAACATAATAGGAAAAGTTGAAATCAGTAGCGGAGTGACATATTTTGTTCCCGATGATGACAAATACAGTCAAAATATCAAAATATCTAAAAATAGCAAAATTAAAGCACAAAATGGTGATAAAATTGTTGTAACATTAAATAATGAACATGGAAAGATATCTGCTGAAATAATAGAACTTTTGGGCAAATCTGAAAGTTTAAAAGCAGAACAATTAGGCATTATTCGCTCGTATAATCTTAAAGAAGAATTTGATTCTACCACTTTAAATGAAGCTATTCGTATTCGTAACACCGTCAACGAAAAAGATATAAAAGACAGGAAAGATTTTAGAAAGTTACGTACAATCACTATTGATGGAGTAGATGCACGCGACTTTGATGATGCCATTAGCATACAGACTTTGAAGCCAGGTGTAACGCGCTTAGGAGTGCATATAGCGGACGTTTCGCATTATGTCACACCAGGTAGCGCCCTTGACAATGAAGCGTTTAAAAGGGGCACCAGCGTTTATTTTCCTGATATGGTTTTACCTATGCTTCCAAGAGAATTGTCTAATGGTATTTGTTCACTTAATCCAAATGTGGATCGTTTGACTTTGAGTGTAGTGATGGATTTGGATGACGACTGCAATGTATTGAATAGTCAAGTTTTTGAAAGTGTGATACATTCAAAAGCACGTATGACTTATGATGAGGTAACAGCTATACTTGAAGGGCACGAACAAACTCGTGCAAAATATTCAGAATTTGTTGAAGATATTGAAAAATATAACGAATTATCAAACAAACTTGAGAAACTTAGAAAGCAACGTGGCGAAATACGATTTGATGTGCCAGAGTGCTTTATTGAAATAGACAAAAATGGAAACATCGAAAATATCACTCGCCGTGAGCATAAAGATTCACACGAATTGATTGAAAGTTTTATGGTTTTGTGTAACGAAGTTGTGGC
>JAQVLJ010000041.1 GCA_028704215.1 Clostridia bacterium | reverse complement strand
AAACTGTAATTGTGATAACTTATTTATGAACTGCATACGTGCTAATTTCTTTGATAGCGCAATGCCGTATCCAAATTCTGCATTGTCTTCAAACAAACTGTTTGCCCATGCAACGCCAAACCCATCTTCATCTTGTGCATAAGGACAAACAGGATAAGTTCCACCATAAATGCTACTACAACCAGTTGCATTCGCAATGAGCAATCTATCTCCGTATAACTGAGAAAGTAACTTGATATAAGGAGTTTCACCACATCCTGCGCACGCTCCACTAAATTCAAAATATGGCTTTAAAAATTGCACAGTATTTGTGTTATAACGAGTTATTTCATAGTCATTTTTGAGTGTTTGACTGTACTCATACGTTTCAGTATAATTTTTTATCAAATCTGCCAGAGGACACATTTCAAGTGCTTTGTTTTTTGCTGGACAAACCTCGCTACAAACGCCACAGCCAGTGCAATCAAGTGGACTTATTTGTAGTCTGTATTGTTTTTCACTTGTAAGATGTTTTTTGCTCTCAAAACCTTCTGGGGTATTTTCATCCGGTGTAAATAGTACTGGTCTAATTGCAGCATGTGGACACGCCATAACGCACTTACCACATTGAATGCAATATTCTGGCAACCATTTTGGTAGTCTTTCTGCAATACCCCTCTTTTCGGATATTGAAGTATTAGTAGGCATTTTCCCATCGGCATTAAAACTGCTGACTGGCAAACCATTGCCTTTTAATTCTGCAATAGGTTTTATTATACTATTATAATATTCGTCTTTTTCTATGTTTTCAATTAAATCTTTTGTTTTTGTAAATTCGCTTACATCTATTTTTTTAATATTAGTTTTTACTGTATCAAGTGCGCTTATGTTTTTCAAAATCACATCTTCGCCTTTTAGTTTAAAGGTTTTATTTATGTTTTCACAGATTTCATTATAAGCGTGTTTTTCATCAATAATTTTGCTTGTCAAAAATGAAGCAAATTGCATAATGTTGTTAATTTTGTTTTTTAAGCCAGAATTGTAAGCTATTTCACTTGCATTAATTGTATACAAATTGATATTTTTGCTTTGCAAGTCTTGTTTTACTTGATTTGGCAACAAATCGTTTAATTCTTTTGTGTTGTAATGAGTGTTCAAAAGCATTGTTCCGTTATTTTTGATTGTTTTTAAAATATCGTATTTGATTAAATAATTAAAATAATTGCATTGAACAAAATTTGCTTGCTCATCAACATAAGGCGCTTCGATTCGAGATTTGTCAAAACGTATATGACATGTAGTCAAAGAGCCAGATTTTTTGCTATCGTATTCAAAGTAGCCCTGTGTGTAATGAGATGGTATTTTGCTAAGTATTTTTATTGTACTTTTACTTGCAGAAACACTTCCATCACTGCCCAAACCATACACACGCATAGACATATCGTACAAATCATCATAAACAGGTTCTACTACCAGCGAAGTATGAGTTACATCATCATTAATACCTACTGTGAAATATGATTTTTTGCTAGTTTTCATATTTTCGAAAACGGCGTTAGCCATATCGGGAGTAAATTCTTTGCCACCCAAACCATAGACACCAGAATAAATATTACAATCTATGTGATGTTGTTGCAGGGCAGAGCATACAAACGAGCGTAATGTATCATATCCGTTAGTATCTAGATTTCGTTCTATTATTGTTATATTTTTTGTAGTTTTTGGCAGTTTTTCGATAAATGATTTTTCGTCAAATGGTTTTAGTACTCTTATCTGCACTACACCATTATTTTTTTGTACTTTTTTTAAGCTATCCACAGCAGTACCCATACAAACCACGACATCTTCTGCATTTTTGTTGCCAAAGTATTCAATTGTGTCGTATTTTCTTCCTGTTAATTTTTCGACTTTATCAAAAGCATATTTAATATCGCTCAGAGTAGTTTTGTAAGTGTCTAAACTTGCTACACGATTTTGAAAAAACACATCAGGATTTTGGTTTGTGCCTTTGCAGTATGGGGCAGAGGGACTCATCTGTCTTGATTTGAAACGAGCAATGTCTTTATAATCAACTATTTTTTTCAATTCTTCAAGTTCTGTTTGCTCAATCGTATTCATTTCGTGGGATGTTCTAAACCCGTCAAAAAAACAAATAAAAGGTGTGTTATTTTTGTAAGTAGCCAAGTTACAGACTATTGCAAAATCATTTATTTCTTGTACATTTGCACAATTGACAATATTAAAACCTGTTTTCATACAAGCGTAAATATCTGAATAATCACAAAAAATACTGAGTGCATGAGTTGCTATGGTACGAGCAGAAACAAACATTACACAAGGTAGTAATTCACCAGCAATTTTGTACATATTTGGAATCATCAAGAGTAAGCCTTGACTAGATGTAAATGTAGTCGCCATGGTTCCAGCATTCAAAGCACCGTGTAAAGCACCAGCAACGCCCGCTTCTGATTGCATTTGGGTAACCAACAATGTGTTGCCAAATATATTTAATTTGCCATCGTTACTATAAGAGTCACACAATTCAGCCATTTGAGATGAGGGCGTAATAGGATATATTACTGCCATCTCGTTGAACATATAAGCAATATTTGCCGCCGCCGTATTTCCGTCTATACATACTCTTTTCATTTATCTTTCCTTTTTAAAATACTTTAATAGATATTTATAATATTATTTTATTTATGAACGATAGTCAAACAAATTGCCACTTTAATCAATTTTATTGCATTTTGGGTAGCAAATCTAGTATAATCTCATTATGAGATATTTATTGAAAATTACGTATGATGGAAGCAATTTTAATGGCTACCAGATACAACCAAATTGTCGTACTGTTCAACTAGAATTACAAACGGCGCTAGCAGTGATTTTGAAAGAAAACGTAACATGTGTCGCAAGCGGACGCACAGATGCTGGTGTACATGCAATCGGACAATGTGTACATTTTGATACGAACAACGCAAAAGTAAGTGCTGAAAGAATTGAGAAAAGTCTAAATGGCATTTTGCCTGATGATGTTAGAGTTTTGCAATGTCAAGAATCTGACATAAACGCAAGGTTTGACCCAAAACAAAAAACTTATATTTACAAAATGTATGCTTTCAAAACAGACTTACCACTCGAAAATAACAGAAGTTTAAATATCAGAAAAGAATTGAATATTCATCTTGTAAAAAAGGGCTGCAAATTCTTAGTAGGAAAACATGATTTCAAAAACTTTTGTGCAAGTGGAAGTGGTGCTGCGACCACTGTTAGAAGTGTGTTTGATTGTTTAATTAATAAATACACAGAATATGAAAATATTATTTTCTATAAGTTAGAAATTACTGGCGATGGTTTTTTGTACAAAATGGTTCGCAATATTGTCGGACTATTAATTGAACTGGGTCACAAAAAAATATCTTTGAAAGAGTTTAAGGAATTTGCTTATGGAATGACCGCAAAAAAATATACCGTAGCACCTTATGGCTTGTATCTGTATGATGTGAAATATTAGGGCATTTATTTGATATTTCATTGCTCTTTGTTATACAAAAACACTTGACAGCAAACAACAATTATTGTATTATACAAATCGTTGATATAGTTCGTAGTTGGTATCCACACAGCCCATAAGCGAAAAACATTGAAACTAAAAAACCTTTTACTGGCGAAAAAGAGTTTTAAATAAAATATATAAGGAGATTTTTATGAAGACATACATGGCAAATGCGCAAAACGTTGAAAAAAAATGGTATGTTATAGACGGTGCAAACCAACCTCTTGGTAGATTGGCTAGCGAAGTTGCACACATTCTTCGTGGTAAGCACAAAGCGACTTTTACTCCACACGTTGACTGCGGTGATTACGTCATTGTTATTAATAGTGATAAAGTTATTTTGACAGGTAACAAACTTACACAAAAATATTTCAAACGCTATTCTGGTTATACAGGCGGTTTGAAAGAAATTCAATATAAAAAGATGATGGCAGAACAATCTGATGTTGCACTTATGCGTGCAATCAAAGGTATGTTACCAAAAAACACTCTTGGAAGAGAGATGGCAACTAATGTTCGAATTTACAAAGGTGCCGAGCATGAACAAGCAGCACAAAAACCTGAAATATGGACTTTGAAAGGAGCTAAATAATGGAAAAAGTAGAAAATACAGAAAAAAAAGTAACTGCAAAAACTGCTACTAAAACAGTTTCAAAGGCAACGGCTGAAAAAAAAGTAGTAGCAGAAAAAACAACTCCTGTCAAAACTACAAAAAAAGCTGAAAAAGTAGAAAATACAGAAGTGGTGGAAACTGCTACATTAAAAAAGCCTACAGCAAAGAAAACTACAAAAGCAAAAGTATCTGAGTTTTTGGCTACAGGCAAAAGAAAATCAAGTGTTGCTCGTATTCGTTTGACAGTTGGTACAGGTAAAATTACTGTGAACAACAAAGAAGTAAAAGATTACTTCAAGTTGGATACTTTAGTTTTTATCGTTAAACAACCATTGACATTAGTAAACTTGGAAAATCAAGTAGAAGTAGTCGCTAACATTTTCGGCGGCGGGCTTGCTGGTCAAGCAGGTGCATTACGTCAAGGTATCACAAAAGCATTGCTAGAATTCAATCCTCAACTAAGAGCTGATTTGAAAAAAGCGGGCTTTATCACACGTGATAGTCGTATCAAAGAACGTAAAAAATATGGTTTGAAGAAAGCAAGAAAAGCATCTCAGTTTAGCAAGAGATAATTTTGATAAAAAATTATACTTTTCATTTATAACAAACAAAAAAAGCGAGATTATAAAATCCCGCTTTTTTATTAATTAGTTACTTAACTCAGTAGTGGTTGTTGCTTCAAGTTTTGCTTGTTCAAACAATGATAAATTATCAGCTAAAAATATAGTATAACTTTTTAGAACATCAAATTCTCCATTATTTATTTTTTGAGCAATTTCTTTATCGCTTAATTCATTTTCAGATACAATTTTGATTGTTGAATGATAACTATTAAGTCTTATTCCTCTTAAAATATTGGTTAGTTTATAGGTTAGATCTATATTAATAGTGTAATTATAAGTTTCGGTTTTTTCAAAGTTTACAAGATTTATGCTTCTTGCTTTTAATTCCGCAATATTTGTCATTTTTTTGCTTACATTAATTGACAAATCATCATACAAAAAAGTATCTTTCATTACGTCTGATGTTGCAAATTTTAACTCGTCAATACTATCTGACAAAGTAGAATTATATGTATAAGAACTTATTGATATATTGTTGTCTTCGATGCCCTTTTTCAAAATTTTGTATATATCTAAAAGACTACTTGGAGCAGATTGGTATTCATCAAGTTTGATATTTATAGAAGACAAAAGTTTTTCACCATCAAATGCGCCGTTATTATTAAAAGTAATATTTAAAACGCCATTTGTATAGTCAATTAGTTCGATATCTTTGATATTTTTGAATTCGGTGTAATCCTTTGTTTTACCAAATTGGTTTTCGATTGTTTTTAATATTTCATTGTATACAACAGAATTTAATATATTTTCTGTTTCAACTTCTACTGTAATATCTGTTTTTTCATTAAATCTTTCTTTTTCACCAATACTTAAATTATAAGAATCTGAACTAGCATACATCAAATCAGTAAAATTATCTGAATGATTCATACCCTGTAATGCATTGTTGTGACAGATTTCATGCATAATAATCGCACTCGCTCTATTTTGCAAAATACTTTTTGCTTGTTTATTGGTCATTGAAGCGTTAACGAAATATTGCAAAGGTCCCAAACTTGAAATAAAACTTGGCGATATTTTATCATCATTTTCTTCTAATTCTAAAAACTTAAAAATATAGTCAGAAAATAATATAGTACCATTCTCGTCGTTAATTTCTGTACCTTCGATTTTTTCACTTGTGATAGGGTAATAAGCAGCAACTATGTTGCCATTAAGATTTTTAACACGTTGCAAGATAATTTGGTTAAATGAATTTTGTCTTGAATCTGTTCCTGAACTAAAATTTGTATCTTTATCAAAATATATATCAAATGTTACATTTTTTAGTTGATAGTCGAGTTGTTTAATGGCTTTCATCACAACAACCTTTTCCATTTCAGTCCAATCATAACCTTGACTGCCGAAATACAAACTAATTGGATTTGCATTAAAATATTTAGTTTCTATTGTATATTCTTCTTCAACTGGAGGTGTATTTTCAGTGGTATCATTTTGATTGTTTTCTCCAATTATTTCAGGTGCAATATCGATAGTGCTATCAGTTGGCAAATTAATCTCTTCAGTAATATCTGATATATCAATAGCCTCGTTGTTTAGTTTTGCACCTGTTGATAATGATATTCCGATGCCCAAAAGCAAAGCAATACCTACGTTGCAAATTTTTGTACCAATTTTTTGCCAATTAAGTTTATTGTAATTTTTTTTATCTTTGTAATTTTTTAATGCTACGTTTTCTAACATTTTTTTGAAAATCTCTCTTCCCATAAAATTTACCTAAACACATTGTATCATATTTTCAAAAAAAGTCAATAACCATATTTAAATTGTAATGCCGAGGCTGATTAATATTGCGACGTCAACTTTTTGCATAGTTATGTAGTTAACGGTACATATTTTTTCTTTCAAGCGCATTTTATCTATTGTACGAAGTTGTTCGATCAAAATTACGCTAT
>JAQVLJ010000040.1 GCA_028704215.1 Clostridia bacterium | reverse complement strand
TGAAGTTTTGTTTACCAAGAAAGAGATAAAACAAGGCATCCCTATTTTGTTTGAATACTTTGAGAAACGTTCTATACTTGAACAGCAAGAAATGGAGCGTGCTCGTCAAAGACAAATTGAGCACGACAAATATAAATTTGATAGAAGTGGAATTGAAAGCGCTTTGGTGCTTGAAAGATCAGTACATGAAACAGAAATATTTTTGGCAAATCGTAGTCGCTTGATGCAAGAAATAGAACAAATTAACGCTGAGATTAATAATATTGAGGGTAACTTTAAAGAAAAGAATAAAGATTATCAACGCAAAATGCAAGCTAGCAAAGAAAATATTGAGCGTCTAAAAGCACAACTTGAACAATCAGCATCGAATATTGAAGCAAACTATATCAAAAAGCAACAAGCCGATGAACTGAATAGACAGCTTCAACTAGAAAAAGATTTTGATACTATCGTTTTGACGCGTAAAAAAGATGTCAATGCTTTGCAAGTTGAAATAGAAAAACGTGAAAAAGAAATAGATAAGGCACGTGAAGCATTAGAGATTACAATGGAAAGTGAGTTCGAAAGTTATACCCGTAAAGTATATGATAAGGTCGAAAATGTTTTGAAAGAACAACAACCTGAATTAAGTCAAGTAGACAACAAAAAGGTCGAAGATTTGGAAGCAGAGTTGAAAGAAAAAAATAGACAGATCGAAATTTTGACTAACAGCACTGATTCTGCTCAAAAAATTGTTGATTTGTCACATCAAAAAATATTGCTTGAGAATATGATTATAGAAAAGAACAAGCAATTAAAAGAGTTGAAAGGCGAAGTACCAGAAGTCGAAGTAAATGAAAAAATAACTGTTGAACGACCTGTTCAGACTGAAAAGCCTGTACAAAATGAAAAAAATAATGAATTCGACTTTGGCAACAAACAAAACGACTTTGATTTTGGTTCCCCAATAACTGAGAAAAAGTTTGAAGAGAAAATAGAAGAAAAAGTTGAAGAAAGAAAACCTATACTAAAAGAAAGATTTTTTAGAAATGAGTTTGAAAAACCTATTACTGATAAAGACGATGATGACAAGGGCGACCAAGGCAATATCATAACACCAGAAGTTGAGGAAGAAATTGAAACTCCAAAAATTTTTAAAAAGAGCATTGAAGAAAAAATAGAAAAACCAGCAGTTGTTTCGCCAGCACTAGTTACACCAGTAGTAGCTACTCCTAGTGTAGTTGTTGTAGAAACTCCAAAGAAAAGGCCAGGTAGACCACGCAAAATAGTAACTGAGCCAATCTTACCTTCTGAGCCAAAACGAAGAGGTAGACCTCGCAAAGAAGTAAGTGAAAGCGAAGTACAGCCAAAGAGGAAACCAGGTAGACCACGTAAAGTTGTTGAGGAAGTTGTAACAACAGAGCCAAAACGTAGAGGCAGACCTCGTAAGGAAGAGACAACTGAAAGTCCAGTTGAACAACCAAAAAAGTCTAGAGGCAGACCACGCAAAGTTGAAAGCGTACAAGTTGAGCAACCAAAAAAATCTCGTGGCAGACCACGCAAAGAAGTTGAAGATACCTCAATAGATGATATTGACATCAAGTTAAAAGAGTTGCATGAAAGATTGCAAGAAAGCACAAATAATCTTCAAAAAGTTAAAGAACAACTAGATGTAGTTGTTCCTGAAGATGAAAAACCTAAAAAATAAAACTTATTAGTTTTGATTTAACTTATCTATAAGCAAAGCCAAGTCTATTCCATGGACTTGGCTTGCTTCTTCTAATGTCTCTTGCAATGCAAAAGGGCAAGAAAAGCAATGAAGTCCAAATCCTTGTAAAATATTTTTTGCATTTTTATGAGATTTGATTACTTCGCCTAATGTAGTGTTTTTTGTGTATTTCATATTATAGTCCTTTTTAAAATTGATGACCGCATCTGTTGCAGTATTTGCTTACCGAAAGCACTCTCTGCTCACAAACAGGGCAATATTTGTATTCGTTTGGGATAGGGGGATCTTCTTTTATGGTTTCTCTATATGCTTCGCCATATGTTTTTTCAAAAAATTCATATTTTTGAGTCTGAGTGTCGCCACCGTTAGTTGATTGGTCTAATTTCATATAAACGTCAGGCAACTTTGGCACATCGTCGAAGAAAGATTTTGGAGAGTTGTTTGAAGTGTCTTTTTTGTTAAACCTATGTTTGTTTTTTGTTTTTTCTGTAACTTCAAGTCTCGTCAACTCAACGTTGGAAATTGAAAGGCCAATATCATTGAAAGAATTGTATACTTTGCTTTTCAATTTTTCAAAATACATATATGTATCGTTTTTTGGCATTGCATTTTTTTGAACATAAGTTTCAATTAAATCATACAGTTTGTATTTGATATTGTTAGTTACTTTGTCATTGGTAGGATTGGCCATAATGTACTGTATGTAATCCAAAAAAAGATTAGGTTTGAGTACTTTGTACTCTATTTTGCAGTCAAGCAAAAGTGGCGATATTTTTTCATTTTCAAAAACGTAGTGCTTGTCTTTTACAAAAAAATCTGTTTTTTGCACCCCAATATTCACAAAATATACATTTGCCTTAACTCTTTTTGCTTTGATTTCTTTTCTATCAATCTTTGATACTATTTCTGGAATATTGTATCTTGTTAAGGTATGAGTACCTGCACTGAATGTATATATTATTTTATTTTTGTAGCAAACAAAACCAATATAACCCTCATTAACTAACATTTTCGAACCAAGGTCTACCGTACCAGAATTGTAAGCATAAAATAATATCTCGTTATTTTTCAGTAACTTTTGAGGTATTTGAATTCCTTTATTAAATAAGTTAAACAAAAATTTTAAACACATAACAACATAATATCACTAAATTAGTGATATTTCAAGTTTTTTCTTGTCTTGCATTGACATATTTTTTTGTATAAAATATAATGACTAAGAAAGTTATTTAAGTAAATATATTTAAAGGGACTAGCATTTTGGGAAAAAGATTTACATTTTTTATATTTTATACTATAACCGCAATTATTGTGGAGATTTTTACTTTTGTAATGTTGGGGCTAGGCGTATTCCCTGAGTATTATTTGTTTGACGTTGCTATCATATTGGCAATCGCAGGTTTTATTTTTATAATACCAAACTATTTGGCACAATATATAGTTGCCATGTTTTTGATATTGGTACAAATAGTGTTGTGTTATGCCAATTATACCTTATCCAATTTGTATGGAGATATTTTTTCTATAGAAATGTTCAATCTATTCGCAGAGGCGGCGACCGCTGTAGTGTCTGACTTTACATCATTTACCATATTGTTTTTGGATTTGATGATATTTGCCGTCATAGGTTGTATAGGTTGGGTGATTTTCAAAACTGTTAAAGGCGAAAAAACTTGTAACAAAAAGAACTTTTCTTTGGCTATTGTGATGATATTATTTATATGCCAAGGATTTGGCGTTGGAATATTCAACTTTCAAAAATCTGCTATCTATAATCAATCCAATTTGTCATCGACAGATTATATGTTGAGTGACAGGTCTTTGATGGAAACCAATTTGCTTAAAGCAAAAACATTTTCAAAACTAGGTACGTTTGGTTTTTATGTGAACAATATCAACATAGTAATGAATGATAGCGATTTGGAATTGAAAGAAAAAGCGCTTAATTATTTTAATTCGGGCGAAATAACCGAGGCAAATCAAAATGATGAAAACGTAATTGTAATAATGGCAGAATCTCTTGACTGGTTTGCAGTCAATGAATTGACTCCTAATATTAATGCGCTAATGGATGAAAGTATAGTATATTCAAATTTCTTTTCAAAGAACAAAACCAACATAGCAGAATGCTTGGCATTTTTGGGTAGTTATCCGACATCAAAACTGCTTTATCAGGCAACTAATAGTGATACTGCTGGTACCTTTGATTTTTCAATACCAAATATACTTAATGACTGTGGCTATAAAACTTCATATTTTCATAGTTATTATGGTAATTTTTATGGTAGAAGCACCACTTATAACACCCTAGGATTTGAAGAAACACACTTTTTAGAAGAGATTACAGATGAAAAAGTGGCTTTTCATGATTTTCCTCATGAGTCAGATTATGTCAATGCTATGATTGATGAAATTATACCTTATACCGAATCAAATACCCAAAAGTTTTTTAGTTTTTATACTACACTTTCCACTCATGGACCTTACGATATAAATACAAAAAATTTAGACCAAACAATGTATAGACAGGTGGTTTTACAAAGTGATTGGTATCAAAATTTTGAGGAAACACACCGTAATCTAACAGATTTGCAAAAAGAAAGAATAGCTAACTATATTGCCTCAGTTATTTCACTTGATGATGTAATTGGAATTATAGTGGATGATTTAAAAGAAAAAGGTATATATGACAATACCAATATTGTTTTGTACGGTGACCATAACTGCTATTATCACAACAATACTTTTTATTACAAAAATGTAGATATTTCAAAATTTAATAATTTTGATGTAAACAATGTGCCATTGATAATAAAAACCAGCAAAACAGTTAGTGAAAGTAACCCGTCACGCTTTTGTACTGCTACCGATATTGCACCAACCGTACTTGATATTCTTGGTGTTAGTTATAACAAAAATTTGTATGCTGGTAATTCCTTATTTGACGAAATTTCGACTTATACTGTGGGCGGAGTGGAAATTGAAGTGCCTACTTTCTTCTCGCATACTGGTGGAGTATTTTCTAGGTATTTGGCGACTTACGATTGGAACAACTTTGAAATAATCGATCAATCTATACCAACCGAACTTGTTGAGGATTATAAAGATGCGTTCGTTGATTCAGGTTTGAAACTTCTTACTAAATATAATTACATTAACTTACTGTATTATGATGAATTGTATAAAGAAATAAATACAAATTCTTAAACTAACAAAAATATACAAATTATTACACAAAAGCACTGAATAAGTGCTTTTTCTTTTTCGCTCGAAATAGCATGTGGATTTATACTCGAATAGGAGTAATTTTATGCTAAGTAATGTGCTTTCAGAAAAATACAAAAAACTCAGAATATTTATCAAGTATGTTGGTATATTTGTTTTGTTTTTGATTTTGTTTAATGCAAAAATAGACAATACAATTATCCCTTTTGCATTCGGCTTTTTGTTTGCTTTGATGTGGTCTAACCAAAATGTTCTGGGTATTTCTTTGTGCTACCTTGTTGCTAGCATGATTTTGACGCCATCTTTAACAAATTTGTTTGTTACTGTAAGCACAGTTGCAATTATGTTGTTGTTTTTTAGTTTTAACAAGGTTATACGCAAACCAATGAATGTTATTGTGGTTGGTGTTTATTGTTTACTTAGTCAAATTGTTTTTGTTTACTTTAATATTGGAAGCCTGACTCAAAATATCAATGTCGGTATACATCTATTTTTGGGTTTGTTGTTTTTATTTGCGTCAATCAACATATTGCAAGTACTCATTTTGAGAGGAATGTATTACAAATTGACCATTGATGAAAGCATCTGTCTTATGGTGTTTTTGGCTGTAATATCTTTGGGACTTAGTAATGTTGTTGCTTATGAAATAAGGCTGTCTAAAATAGTTGCCGTTTTTTTAATATTGTTTCTTATTTCTATTAACAAATCTAATCATGCCATAAAATGTGCGATTGCTTTCGGTGTGGGTATGGCATTGTTTACCCATGATTTGACAGATCTGGGGGTATTATCTCTAATAACACTTGCCGGGTCAATTTTTCCAATGCCTAATCGGGCTAAAATATGCGTTAGCATATTAGCAATAGATGTAGCGGTTGCTCTTTATTTTGTTCAATTTGAGTTACATAGTTTAGTTTACTGTCTTTCTTCAACGATAGCGTGCATAATATATTTGATTTTGCCATCAAAACTGATATATACCGTTTCAGACAAATTTTACTTGACAGAAAATGAAATAAGTATGCGAAACGTAATTAATATAACTAGAAAAAACCTTCGAAGGCGTATGCATCAACTAAGCGATATATTTTTGGAAATGAAACAAATTCATTTGGGTATGCTTAAGCAAGCATTGAGCAAAGAACAAGTCGTCGCCATGTTGAGCAATGAGGTAATTCAATCTGTTTGTGGTGACTGTTTGGAAAAAAACAAGTGTCATAGGAGCCTTAATGGCAATACGTCTAATATTAATATGCTTATAGAAACAGCTTTAAAAAAAGGCAAAATTACATTATTAGATTTGCCATCTTCTCTAACCAGCAGGTGTGGTAAAGTCAATGTTTTAGTAAACAAAATCAACCAAATTATATCGCAATATTCTCAGTATAGTGGTATGTTAAACAATGTCAATAATGTAAAAGTTTTGCTAGCGGAACAAATGGGAGCAGTATCCAAGTTATTGTTAGATTTGGGTGATGAAGTAGACAAAAATATTACCTTTGATACCGATAGAGAAAGCAAAATAATGAACAAACTGTTAGCGCAAAATATAATTTGTAGCGAAATAGTTCTCTATATGGAAAAATCTGATGATATTAGCGCGATGCTAGTTATTAAGGGCGATAATAGTTATAGTCCACTTATCACACAAGTTGTATCCGAAATATGTGGATACCCCATGAAAGTTCAACAAATTTTGCCGACTGATAATCTAGACTTTATGAGTGTAACGCTGGTTAAATCAAACAAATATGATATTGTTTTTGGTTTGGCAAATTCTCCGAAGAATGCCCAGGATGTTAGTGGGGATTGCCATAGCATTCTAAGGCTGGGCAACAACAAATTTTTGCTAGCACTATGCGATGGAATGGGAAGCGGAGAAAAAGCAGAAAAAATGAGCGCACTTACAATAGGACTAATCGAAAACTTCTATAAAGCAGGATTTGAAAATGATTTGGTTTTAGAGAGTGTAAATAAATTATTATCAGTAAACGACCAGGAAACTTATTCTGCGCTGGATATATGTTTGATAGATTTGGAAAAAGAAATCGCAGATTTTATAAAAGTA
>JAQVLJ010000039.1 GCA_028704215.1 Clostridia bacterium | reverse complement strand
AAATTTTGACGCTATATGTTTGTATAGCAAATTGGGTTATGGTACTAGAAGAGTAAGAAAAAATTATTACAAAAACGGAAGCGATGCAATCGAAATGTCAAAGGAAATTTTTTAACTATAATCATCTGGCAAATCATTTAATAACAACAATGTATCGTTTGAAACGAGAATTTTTGAAAATAAAAATTGTGCTTCTTTTAAATTTTTTACATAATAGATTTTTTTTGTTGAGTCCAAACCATGACTAAGCGAATATCTATTTGTATCACCAACCACAATTATTTCGTCTGCAACTTCACTAATTTTTTTTGCCAAAGCATAGTTAATTTGATGTTGTTCTTTTCCACCTTCAACAATTCCAGGAGTACATACTACTTTCTTTCCCATACAACTTTGCAAAACATTGAGAGCATTTTCGCTACTGATTGGACTACAATTAAATGAGTCATCTAAAATATTTATACCATTATTTGACTTGATGTATTCCAGCCTGTGCGGTACCTGTTTTAATGTTCGAATGCGAGCAATTACATCTTCGACTTTTATATTAAAATGTATCGCAAGCGCTGTGGCTAACAATATGTTTGTAACATTATGGCTTCCCAAAAGGCAAGTAGTCACGTCATAAGATTTGCCTTCAAAATGCAAAACAAATTTTGTAATGAAATTATCAACCTTTATGTCTGTTGCATAAATATCCGTTGAAGCAATTTTTATACTCACACCACATTTTTCGCCTGTTTTATTGACATACATTTTTTCGCAACAAACATCGTCAATGTTAAACACACATAACTTATTAGTCAAAAAATCTGGCAATTCTTTTTTTGTTAAAAATATATTATTCATTGTCTTAAAAGTAGATATATGTTGCTTTGAAACAGATGTTACAATTCCAAAATCTACATTAAGATACTCACACAAATATTTTATATCATTTTTTTGCTTTGCACCCAACTCGGCTATAAATACTTCGGCATCATAAGGCAACTGCTCGTTAATAGATCTACATATACCCATTGGCGTATTGTAACTATTTGGAGTTGCAAAAACCTTGTACTTGACAGACAAGATGTGACTTAATATGTTTTTTACACTCGTTTTGCCAGCACTTCCCGTTATGCCGACTTTAATAAGTTCAGGCATCTTACTAAGTTTGTTTTTGCTTTTCAAAATGTAATAGTAGTTCACCATTTTTTCAATCGGATCATTAATTATTTTTGCCAAACACAAAAGCAATGCGTTTATCACAATGTTCAGCGGAATAGCAGCATAAAACAAAAAATAGATATTTTTGAACCACATATTCAAAATAAAGCAAATGATGATATTTAAAAAAAAGTATGTAATAAACAAGCGTATCATTCGTAATGTTTTAACAAACTTGACTTTTTGATAACTTGCCGACTTACGATTTATGAACGCCACCACGCATACAAAATAAAAAAGTATACCAATAACTGAGATGAAAACGTTTTTTATAAATATGTTGGCGACATTTATAACTAGACAAAACAAAATTGAAAGCATAGAAAAAAATAAGTCAAATAAATAAACCTTATTCGAAATATACCATTTCAAAAACTCATTTGTTTTGTAACTTTTAAGTTGTAAAATATGAAAAAGTTTTTGGGAGTAACAACCCAAAACCGATGCATTTACTATACTTAATACCATCAAGATTATGTAATACATTCTTTTTTACTTAAAAAGTCAATGCACAATTTGTTGAATTCGAAGTTATACACAATATAAGCAAAATGTCCAGCATCCTTTTTAATTACTAGTTTTGCATTCTCAAGTTTTCGTTTAATAAATTTCGCAACTTTTACGCTTGTTTCTTTATCTTTTTGTCCCCAAAACAAAAGCAAAGGCATCTTCAAATCATTTAAACAATAGTTCAAATCAACATTTACAATATTTTTAAAAGTTGTTTGGTCGATTGGACTCAATGATTTATAGTCAGTTGATGCAAATTTGTTATAAAAATAACTAGATCGTTTTTTGTCTTTCAAAAATACTTTTATCATATTTCTCTGTAATTTTTGAAAAAAACTTTGTTTCAATCGGATTCCCGCACCAGAAGTAACTACAAGTTTTTTGATTATTTGATATTGGTTATGTAAAAGTAATGCAATTCTAAAACCAAAACTGTGACATATTACAAAAATATTTTTAATGTTATGCAAATCCAAAATATTTTTGGTAATGCAAACAAAATCGCTTAATTCAAGTGGAATTGTGCCACTTCCATTTGGTGGAAAAGATATTGATAACATATTATATTTGTTTTTCAACAAATTTTTTGTGACTTCAAAACTTTTTTTGTCGCCACGCCAGCCATGCAAAAACAAAACAGTATCATTTTTGTTGCTATTATCATAGTCGTAATCAATAGAATAAGTTTTGTACTCATATCTCATTTTTGTTATATATGCTTTGAAGTGAAAATTTGTTTTTTTTAACATTGTTAATATTTACTTCATATATGATATTATGAAAAATCTTATTTTGGTATATGGCGGCAGTTCTGTCGAACACGACATTTCTATATTGACAGCATTACAATGCGAAAAAGCATTAAAGGCTCTTGAATACAATGTCACAAAAGTTTACATAGATTTGCACAACAAAATGTATATTGGTAAAGAGTTGGACATCAAAGAAAACTATGTGGACAAAGAGTTATTAGTTAAAAAGTTAAAAAAAGTAAACATATTTTGTAATTGTCTTTATGTGAAAACATTTGGTATATTCAAAAAAATGTTTCCAATTGAATGTATCGTCAACTGCTGTCACGGTGGTGTGGGTGAAAATGGAAAATTAAGCGCATACTTTGATATTAACTGTTCAAAATACACAAGTGCCGACAATCTTTCGTCTACAGTATGTATGAACAAACACTTCACAAAGGTATTGTTAAAAAGTGAAGGCATATGTGTAGTTGACGGCGTATTGATTACAAAAAACGACTACCTTGCAGACAAACAAAAGGAAATAGACAAAATTAAACTACTTGCAACAAATGACATAATAGTAAAACCAAATTCTTTAGGATCTAGTATCGGTATAACAATTTGTAAAACAGACGATGTGGAAAAAGCGCTAGAATTAGTTTTTTCTATGGATGATAATGCAATTGTTGAAAAATGCATTCAAAATCTTATTGAAGTAAACTGTGCAGTTGTAAAATTTGACAACAAAATTATAACGAGTGAAACAGAGCAGCCAAAAAAGAATGGTAATTTTCTTTCTTTTGAAGACAAATACATAAAAGACCAATCAAACAAATCGGTAAAAGGCAGCGACCGTATTATTCCTGCACCGATAGATGAATCCTTACGAAAAATAATAACAGATACTTCATTAAAGGCATACAAATTTCTGAATTTGAAAGGTGTAGTCAGAATTGACTATCTTATAGATTGCGACTCAAATACTGTATATTTGAATGAAATAAACACTATTCCAGGTTCACTTGCTTACTATCTGTTTGAGAAAGTTGGCATTGACTATTCTACTTTGTTACAAATAATGATTATTACGGCACTGAAAGAAACTCCGCCAGAAATAAATTATTTTAAATCCTGTGTAATAAAGTGTGATTAGGATATTTTATTTGATAAAAAAAAACAATAATGATATAATACATCAAAAGGTGTATTATGGAATTAACAAATATAGACAATGAATTGATAGAACAAGTCAAAGCAAAACTAGGACAAAATTGTGACTTACCCAATTTGCCATACTACGTTGTTGCAGGCATTCTTGCCCAGTCAGGAAAGATGTATTTTGGCATGAATGTAGACAGTTGGGTGGGAACATGTGCCGAACTGGTTGCTTTGAGTAACGCACGTTTGGGTGGCGAAAGAAAATTTTTGTCATCAGTGTCAATGCGTAGAGCTGGAAACACTTATGAGATTGTGCCACCTTGTGGAAGATGTCGCGAAATATATAAGCAATATTGTCCAGAAATATTGACTATTCTTCTTGATGACAATCAAAACTTAATTAAGGTTGATTTGAATACATTGTTACCATTTCAATACAAAGAGTAATCACAAATTTTTATAATTACTTTGTTTTTTGTTGATTTTTTTTGTTATTGTGTTATATTAAAAAAAACGGAGGGCTTAATTAGTGTCGGCATATAATTCAAAAGATTTGATAGTATTGGAAGGTTTGGACGCAGTTAGAATGCGTCCCGGAATGTATATTGGTACGACGGGAAGTCGTGGATTACATCACTTACTGTGGGAGATTGTAGACAATTCAATAGATGAATTGACAAATGGGTTTGGTAACAAAGTCGTTGTTACATTACATAAAGATGGGACAGCCAGTGTACTAGATAATGGACGTGGTATACCAGTTGATATGCATCCAAAACTCAAAATATCAGGCGTTGAAGTGGTATTTACTCAACTACACGCAGGCGGAAAATTCTCCGATGCAAATTATAGTTATTCCGGTGGACTGCACGGTGTCGGTGCTTCTGTAACCAACGCGCTAAGCAAATACTGTGAAGTTACAGTTCACAAAGAGGGCAAAAAATATTTTGTTCGTTTTGAATCAAAAGAAATAAATGGGAAAATCAAAAGCGGAATTACAGTTCAGTCATTAAAAGAAATCGGTAGTACAAACCTGAGCGGTACTTATGTAAGATTTTTGCCGGATGATAGAGTATTTAAAGACGTTACTTTTGAATACGAAGATGTAGCAACTCGTTTAAGAGAATCTGCTTATCTCAACAAAGGCATAATTATTGAATTGTTTGATGAAAGAAACAATCAAAAACAACAATTTTGTTACGAGGGTGGCATACGTGATTATGTGACTTATCTTAATGAAGACGACAAAGTTTTGTTTTCCCCACCTATTTACGTTGAAGGCGAAATAGAAGATACAAAAGTAGAATTGGCAATTCAGTACACGGATAGATACACTGACAATATTTTTAGTTATGTAAATAACATTCCAACTCCAGAAGGCGGAACACACGAGATAGGACTAAAAACCGCATTGACGAAAGTATTAAATGATTTTGCAAAGAAAAACAATTTAAACAAAGCAAAAGATATTGCTATAATAGGAGATGACTATCGAGAGGGCATTACCGCTGTTTTGAGCATAAAAATGAAAAATGTTCAGTTTGAAGGTCAGACAAAGACCAAGTTGGGAAACCCAGAAGCAAGAACACATATTGACACAGTATGTTCACAAAAATTAGATGAATATTTTTCTAGCAAAAAGAATGAACAAATAGCAAATATTATAATAGAAAAAGCAAAAGGTGCTGCGCGTGTACGACATGCTGCGAAAAAAGCAAAGGAGTATACACGTGCAAAAAACAGTATAGAGAACTCTATGCTTGTCGGAAAACTTGCAAATTGTAGTAGTAAAAAGCCTGATATAAATGAAATGTTTATAGTTGAGGGCGATAGTGCTGGCGGAAGCGCAAAACAAGGACGTGATAGGTCTTTCCAAGCAATTCTTCCTTTGCGTGGCAAACCCTTGAATGCAGAAAAAAAACGTATAGACCAAGTTTTGTCTAACGAAGAAATTCGTACTATTATCGGTGCTTTGGGCACTGGTATAGGTAGTGATTTCAAAATTGAAGATTTAAAATTCAGCAAAATAATTATTTTAAGTGATGCCGATCAAGATGGAGCGCATATTAGGGCAATATTGTTGACTTTCTTTTTTAGATATATGAAATCATTGATATACAATGGCAATATATATATTGGTTTACCGCCATTATATAAAGTAACTTACAAGGACAAAGACTATTATTGTTATACAGATGATGAACTGCAAGCAATAACAGTCAAAATGAACAAAAATTATACTTTGCAAAGATACAAAGGTCTTGGCGAAATGAATCCAGACCAGTTGTGGGATACTACAATGAATCCACGTACGAGAAGTATGATAAAGGTTACTATTGAAGATGCTGCACGAGCAGACACAATCATTAGTTCATGGATGGGCGATGATGTCACTCCAAGAAAAGAATACATAACCAAGTTTGCCAATTTTAATAAAGTAGACAATTTTACTGCAATCAAAAAAGATTAATCAACACACAACAATGCGATAACAAATAAATAAGGAAACATTATGCCAAAAGAAAAAAAGATTGAAAAAAATTTGGTGCCCGAAATTACAGGCAATATTTTTGAAAAAACCGTTGAAGAAGTAATGCACACAAGTATGATGCCATATTCTGAATATGTAATATTAGATAGAGCATTACCAAGAGTAGAAGATGGATTAAAACCAGTTCAAAGAAGAATACTTTATACAATGCTTGAACTGGGAATAACGCCGGACAAACCTTATAGAAAATCAGCCCGTATAGTTGGTGATTGCCTTGGAAAATTTCATCCACATGGGGATAGGTCTATTTATGATGCTATGGTACGTATGGCACAACCTTTTAATATGTCAAACATCTTGGTTAAAGGTCATGGAAACTTTGGTTCAATAGATGGCGATGGGGCGGCGGCTATGCGTTACACAGAGGTTAAACTTAGTGAGTTGGCGCTAGAACTTATGCGCGACCTTGACAAAGAAACAGTATCTTATAGTTTGAACTTTGATGATACTATGAAAGAGCCAGATTATTTTACAGGGCGTTATCCAAATTTGTTGGTAAATGGTGCGTCTGGTATTGCAGTTGGATTGGCAACAAACATTCCACCGCATAACCTCAATGAAGTAATAGACGCCGTAGTTGAATATATTGACAACAAAAATTGTACGCTTAATGATTTGTTGAAACATGTCAAAGGTCCAGATTTTCCTTCTGGTGGTATTATGCAAAAAACAGAAGAAATGTTAGATGCATACAAAACAGGAAAGGGAAAAGTTATTATTCGTTCAAAATTTCATACAGAGATTTTGCCAAATGGAAAGATTAATATTGTAATTACTGAATTGCCTTTTCAAGTAAACAAAGCAGAATTTTTGCAAAAGATTTTGGTGGTAAAGGACAAATTTAAGGGTGAATTAAATAATATCGTAGACATAAATGATGAGTCAGACAAAAGCGGAATGCGTGCCGTTATTACATTAAAAAAAGACAGTAACACCGAAGAAGTGATAGCACTTTTACTAAAACACACCGATATGCAAATAGCCTACAACATTAATACAGTTGCTATTGCAAGTGGCAAGCCTATGTTGTTAGGACTGATGGAAATAATGAA
>JAQVLJ010000038.1 GCA_028704215.1 Clostridia bacterium | reverse complement strand
GCATTAGATGTTAGCGAAAAGCAATATTTTAACTCAGGTGTTTTGGTTATGAACTTGGATAAGTTTAGAGAAAACAAAATTGAGGATGATTTTTATAATTGGGTGAATTCATACAATTTTGGAACTGTTGCTCCTGATCAAGATTATTTGAATTGCATTTGCAAAGACAGTGTAGTGTATTTGGATAAAGGCTGGAACAAAATGCCAATGGGCGAAAAACTTGATGATGACAAGTTGTATTTAATTCATTACAATATGTTTATGAAGCCATGGAAATACAAAAATACAATGTTTTCAGAGTATTTTTGGAAATATGCAAAACAAACTAAATATAACAATGAATTGTTACACAAACAAAAAAATTATTCTGATGAATACAAAATTAATGATAAGAATGCATACGACAATTTGGTCAAAATGGCGTTAGATATTGCTAATTCAGACAATACGTACAAAAAGATTATTTTGAAAAAGTAGGTAAGGTTATGTTGGAAATACTTGAAGATACTTCAGAAATTAAAAAATTTTTGGTAGACAATATTGCAAAATTAGAAAAAGAAAAATGTTTTGATCAGCACATTAACCCGATAAATTATGAAGGCTCAATTCCCGTTGATGAAAAATTTGACTTTATAAAAAAAGGATTTAAAAACTATTGTAAAAAAGTTTATTACAACATAATACTTTTCAAACTAAAAAAAGAAGCACAAAAAATGTTTCGAATCAAGGTTGTCGGCAAAACAGATGTAAAAAAAATAAAAAACAAAAGCGCTATCATAACTTGTAATCATTTTAACAAACTAGATAGTTTTGCTGTAAAAAGTGCCTTTGGCAACAATATATGGACAATTTCAGGCGATTATAACAACTTTAAAGGATTTGTCGGAAACATTGCTAGAAACACTGGATTGCTTCCACTTTCGGAAAAATTAAGTGTAAAAAAAAACTTTGCGAATGGTCTAAAATATCATTTGACCCACAAACATAGGGTGTTGATTTATCCCGAGAGAGCAATGTGGTGGAATTATAAGAAACCAAGACCTTTACATATTGGCGCATTTCATTGGGCTGTGCAAAACAATGTACCAGTTGTTCCTACGTTTGTTACATTTGAAGACAGCGGTAAAAAAGACAAAGACGGCTATACAGAATACTATTGGACAATTAATGTTTTTGAGCCAATTTTTCCTAACCAAAATTTATCTCCAAAAAAACGAATGGAAGATATGAAACAAAAAAATTTTGATGCTTGGAAAGTTTGCTATGAAAAAACTTACAACAAAAAGTTAGAATATTGATATTAATAATTATTAATCCATAAATATTTGATAAAGTTTTAGTTAAAAAAAGTGACTAAAAATTTTTCTTATTTGAGATTATTATTTAATACTGTATCAGTGAAAAGATGAATACACTACATCTTGTGATTTATGCTTTTTGCGAACAAATACAAAATCAAAATATGTTTGGTTGAAACGTTTGACTTGTGTTAAGATTATACGAGTTTTCAAAAACTAATACTATTTTTGATAAGGAGCTTTTAATGATTAGGAATGTTTACAAAAGAGACGGAACGTTACAAGAATTTAGTGTCGAAAAAATTGCCGAAGCTATTTTTAAGGCAGCACGAGCATGCGGTGGAAATGATAGAGAAACTGCTGTAAGCTTAGCAAAGGAAGTAGAACAAAAACTTGAAGAAAAGTTTGGTAGAAAAACTCCAACAGTTGAAGAAATTCAGGATGTTGTAGAAAAAGTTTTGATAGAAAATAGACACGCTCAAGTTGCAAAGGCATACATTCTTTATAGAGAAAAAAGGAAGCAGGCTCGAGAAAACAATGCTTTAATTGGTGCAACCATAGATCTGTTTGATAAATATCTTTCTGAAAGAGATTGGGCAGTAAAAGAAAACGCAAATATGCAAAGAAGTATTGCAGGACTAAACAACTATGTGCGTGAAGAATTTACTAAAAAATATTGGTTAAACGAAATTTATCCCGACTATATTCGCAACTTACATATTAATGGTGAAATACATATACACGATTTGGGTTTTTTTGGCGCTTATTGTGTTGGCTGGGACTTGCGCGCGATTCTTGTAGACGGCTTTACTGGGGTAAAAGGAAAAGTAAGTTCTTCACCACCAAAACATTTGCGTTCTTTTTTGGGACAAGTTGTAAATGCTACTTTTACTACACAAGGCGAAACCGCAGGAGCTCAAGCTTGGAGCAGTTTTGATACATATTCAGCACCTTTTATCCGCGCTGACAATTTGTCTTACAAAGATGTAAAACAAGCACTACAAGAATTTATTTTTAATATGAATATACCTACTCGTGTTGGCTTCCAGTGTCCTTTTTCTAACGTGACCTTGGATATTAAAGTACCAAAAACTTTGAAAGACCAACCAATTATTATCGGTGGCGTGTTGCAAAATACTACTTACGGTGATTATCAAAAAGAAATGAACATATTTAACAAAGCGTTTTGTGAAGTAATGTTGCAAGGGGACAGCAAAGGTAGGGTGTTTACTTTCCCTATTCCAACAATAAACATAACAAAAGATTTTGAGTGGGACAGCGAAGTTGTAGACAAAATTATGGAAATGACTTGTAAATACGGCATCCCATATTTTGCCAATTATATTAATTCTGACCTTTCGCCAGAAGATGCAGTATCAATGTGCTGTCGTTTGAGATTGAACGTATCAGAACTTAGAAAGCGTGGCGGCGGATTGTTTGGTTCAAATCCATTGACTGGTTCAATAGGAGTAGTTACTTTAAATTTACCTAGACTTGCTTTTTTGTCTGCTGATGAAAAAGACTTTTTGGACCAATTAGACGAATTGTCTGACGCGGCAAAGGAGTCATTGGAAATAAAACGCAAAAATATTGAACAACAAACAGAGGAGGGTTTATACCCTTACTGCAAATTTTATTTGCGAGATATTAAAGAAAGAACAGGTCATTATTGGTCAAATCACTTTAATACTATTGGTATTGTTGGTATGAACGAAGCAATAATGAATTTGTATGGAAAAGAAGAAAACATTACTACCAAAAAAGGACAAGAGTTTGCAATTAGAGTAATGAATCACTTGCGTGACAAAATGGTTCAATATCAAAAAGAAACAGGTCACGATTACAATTTGGAGGCAACTCCAGCAGAGGGTACAAGTGCAAGATTGGCACGTATAGATAAAAAACGCTTTCCTCGTATTATAACCGCAGGAAAAAATGAGCCATGTTACACCAATTCTACTCAAATTCCAGTCGAGTATACTGACGACATATTTGAGGTAGTTGATTTGCAAGATGATTTGCAGTCGCTTTATACTGGTGGCACAGTGTTACACCTTTATCTTGGAGAAAAAATTGAAGACAAAGAAGTTTGTAAGAAACTTATCAAAAAAATATTTACAACAAGCAAAATGCCTTATGTTTCAATTACTCCGACTTTTAGTATCTGTGAAGAGCACGGCTATATTGCAGGCGAACACTACGAGTGCCCAGTTTGTGGCAAAAAGACAGAAGTATGGTCGCGTGTAGTTGGATATTTGCGTATGGTACAAGACTTTAATGATTCAAAACGTGAAGAATATGAAATGAGGAAAAAGTTTGTGATCAAAAAAGGTCAAATAGGAGAATAAAACTTTGAAATTTGGTGGAATGATTAAAAACTCTTTTGTAGATTATCCCGGTGAAATTGCAACGGTGGTTTTTACCTGCGGATGCAACTTTGATTGTTGGTATTGTCATAATAGGTCTTTAATCAAACAAAATCAGAAAAAAATCGAAATTATTGAAGAAAATGAAGTTTTAGATTTTTTAAACAAAATAAGAAAAATGATTGATGCAGTAGTAATCTCTGGGGGAGAGCCGACGTTACAAAAAGAGTTAAAATCATTTTTGATAAAAATTAAAAAAATGAATTTCAAAACCAAGTTAGACACAAATGGCTCAAATCCAAATATTTTAAAAGAATTGTTGGATGAAAAACTATTAGACTATGTAGCTATGGATATTAAAACATCTTTTGAAAAATATTCAAATTTGGTACAAAAAAAGGTCAAAACAGAAGATTTACAGCAAAGCATTAAAATATTAATGGATAGTAATATTGATTACGAGTTTAGGACTACCTTTTCGCCAGATGTGACTCTTGATGATATAAGGTTGATTGTACAAACAATCAAAGGAGCAAAAGCATACGCTTTGCAAAAATATAATCAACCTGATTCAAATTGCCCAGCACCACATAATTTAGTGGTTTTTGACCATGCTCTGGAAATAGCCAAGCAGTATATTGACAATAGTTTTTTGAGAAGTTTTGATTAACATTTTTTAGAACTAAAAGTATAATAATTATAATTTATTTGAAAAAACTAACTTATATGTTGGTTTTTTTTCTATTTCTTTTGACAAAAATCGACATTTTAGTTATAGTCGAGTTTAGAGGTAATTATGACTTTTATAGATTGGCTGTTTGGGAACGGCATTAGTAGACTTGACCCAAGCGAATACATGTACAAAACTAAACACATTATTACTTTGTTATTAGTTGTTTTGCTATCTGTGATTTTGGCACTTGTTTTTAGAAAAAATAAAAAAGGACAGCGTATAGTACTCAACTCAATCATTGGAATATTAATATTTTTTGAAATAACTAGCAGAATTTTTGAAATGATCAACCTAGATTCATACACCTTTCAAACCATATATGAAGTATTGATGCCTTGTCATTTTTGTTCAATTGTTGTTGTTTCTATTATAATAGCATATCTGATTAAATGGCAGCCGTTAATTAATGTTTCAGTAGTAGGTGGTTTTTTAGCGACCTTAGTATTTTTGCTTTACCCTGCGGTAGGATTTAACACAAACATAATCACTTTTTCTCAGCTTTACAGTATTTCATCTCATAGCCTAGGGTTTATATTTTGTGTTTTGATGGTTTCATACAAAAAAGTTGATTTAGATATAAAAAAGATTTATCAGCCAATAATTTATTACGCTGGTGCAGTTTTGTACGGAGTATTTTTAAATTTTGTTTTGTATCCAGGCTCAAACTATATGTACTTTGTAAAAAACGAATTGGGAATAGATGTTAGCATTCATATATATAGGCTTATTTTGCTGGCAATTTTGGCATTTGAAATATTGTGTTGTTATATTCCGCCACTAATCAAAAAAAGGATAATGACAAAAAAGCAGAAATTAATTACTAGTACACAATAAAAAAAACACATACATAATTTGCTGGCTTTCTTAACTAAAAATATTTATAATATATCATATAAGAATAGGTAAAATATGAGAAAACAAAAACTTAAATATACCAGCAAGGACGTAATGCTTAGTTTGCAACATATGTTTGCGATGTTGGGAGCAACAGTTTTGGTTCCAATTTTGTCAAATATGAATGTTTCAATTGCTCTTATTACAGCGGGTTTGGGCACCATTGCATTTTATTTTATTACTGAGCGAAAAGTTCCGGTATTCTTGGGTTCTAGTTTTGCATTTTTACCAGCATATATTGCTATTTTGGCGGGTGCTGGAAGTATAGGTAGCAATACATGGAATAGGGCAATGGGTGGCTTATCTGTTGCATTGATATTGACAGGAGTTTTGTATCTTGTTTTTGCTTTGATTGTTAAAAAAATTGGCGTAAAAAAGATGAAAAAAATTTTTCCAGTAGTGGTAATTGCGCCGGTTGTTATTTTGATTGGTTTTATTTTGGCACCAAAAATGATTTATAGTAACATAGTTGCAAGTTATGTTACTGGTTCGAGTGTTGCTTGGAAAGAGTGGAGTTGTGCAATTATCACAGCTGTCACCATTGTTGCTATCAATAGTTTTGGCAAGAAAAAAAGTTTTTTTAAAGTAATGCCTATAGTTATAGGCTTTTTGGTTGGCTATATTTATGGTTTGGCGATAGGTTTGGTAGATTTTCAAAATATATTTTCTGGGCAAATAGTAATTTTTCAAGATTTAAAAAATGTATTTTCATTTTATTCAAGTATGAATATCAATTTTGCGACAATCTTGGCGGTTGTTCCCATTGCATTTGTTTCAATTATGGAACACTTAGGCGATATTTCCGCCAATTCCATAGTTTGTGGTAAAGATTTTATGACCGACCCCGGTATACACAAAACCCTTACTGGTGATGGCGTAGCAGGAATAATTGCGGGCGCTATGGGTGGACCCGCTAACACTACTTATGGAGAAAATACAGCAGTGTTAATTATGACCAAAAATTACAATCCTAACAACATATTTTTGGCTGCATGTTTTACTGTTTTCTTTGGAATATTTACGCCTTTTGCAGAATTTTTATCTAGTATTCCACCTGCGGTTATTGGGGGAGCATCTATTGTCTTGTTTGGTATGATTTCTGTCTCAGGTCTTCGCAATCTTATAGAAAACAAAATAGACCTTAATAAAACAAAAAATTTGATGATTATTACTTTGGTTTTATCAATAGGGCTGGGATTGGGTTCCATCAGTTTAATTGGCGATGTTACAGGTAATATGGCTTACAAATTGATGGTAGGTGGAGTTGAAATATCACCACTTGCTATTGCCACAGTACTAGGAATATTACTCAATATCATATTGCCAAATGATAAAGATGAAAAGCCAGATATAAAAGAATTACCCAATTTAAAAGATGATTCATAACAAGTTACATAATACAAAAAGTATTCATCATATAATTAAAAATTAAAAAATTAGCATAATATTTGTCAAATATCTTGATTTAATTTTGTTATAGTTGTATTATATTTTTATCCATAAAGAGTGTGCGAGGGACAGCCCCTTTGACCACACAGCAACCGGCGCAAGCATAGGTGCTAATGGCTGATCGATGGGATAAAATGAATTTAAACATCCTATCGGTAACGATGGGATTTTTTAAAAAAAATACTTATGAAGAAGGACAAGAAAATGAAAAAAATTATAGCAAGCGAAAGTGTCAATATTGGACACCCTGACAAAACATGTGACGTAATTGCAGATGCGTTCCTAGATGAAGCACTCAGTCAAGATGCCAATTCAATGATGGCAGTAGAATGTGCTATCAAAAACGACAAGTTGTTTATTTATGGAGAAGCGACGACAAAAGCAAAAATAGATTATGGTAGAATAGCCAATTCAGTATTAAAAGACATCGGATACAAAAACAAATTTCAAATCGTCAAAGAAATAAGTGAACAAAGCCCCGACATAAATCAAGCTGTCGTCAAAGAAGAGTTGCGAGCAAATGACCAAGGTATGGTGTATGGTTATGCAACAAATGAAACTAAAGAGTTTATGCCCATGCCTATAACAATAGCACACAAATTAATGCGTAAAT
>JAQVLJ010000037.1 GCA_028704215.1 Clostridia bacterium | reverse complement strand
ACGGCGTCTTGATATTCCAGTTCACTGCCCATAGAAATACCCTGAGCAATTCGGCTTACTTTGATGCCAAGAGGCTTAATTATATTCGCCAAATAAATAGCCGTTGCTTCTCCCTCTACATCGGGATTGGTGGCAATAATGACTTCGCTAGTTTTCTCTTTGTTCAGACGAGTCAGCAAAGATTTGATATTAAGGTCATTTGGTCCTTTGTTTTCAAGCGGGTTAATCACGCCGTGCAAAACATGGTATGTACCATTAAAATCTTTTACCTTTTCCATAGCGGACACATCTTTGGGTTCTTTTACAACGCAAATAATAGATTGCCTGCCTGGTGCAGCACAAACATCACACAATTCCTTATCAGTAAAGTTTCCACATCTAGTACAATAATGAATATTGGTTTTTGCATCAATAATGCTTTCAGAAAGTTCACGAGCAAAAATACTATCACTGTTGATAATGTAATAAGCATAACGCTGCGCTGTTTTCTTACCCACTCCGGGCAATTTTGATAATTGATTCACCAATCTTTCCATTGGTGCAATAAAGTTTTTCATACGTTCCTTTTCAAAAATATTACATTAATCCGCCCAACGCACCACTAAAAGAGCCCATCTTTTCTTGCGTCAAGGAATCTACCTTTTTCATAGCATCATTTATACAAGCCACCATCAAATCTTCCAACATTTCGATGTCATCAGGGTCAACTGCTTCTTTTTTTAGTTTTATAGATTGGATCTCCTTTTTGCCTGTCATTACAACTTCCACCATGCCACCACCACTAGTTGAGGTAATGACTGAGTTTGCCAACTCTTCTTGCGCCTTAGCCATGTCTTCTTGCATTTTTTGGGCTTGACGCATCAAATTTTGCATACCGCCACCGCCAAATCCACCTTTAAAATTGTTCATATAATCTCCTTTATCTTTATTCTTTTATTTTTAATATATCTCCAAAATGGTTTTTAAAAATATGTACTTTTTCATCAATAGTTTTGATGCTGTCATCAAAAACCAAATTGATTTTTTTTAAGTCTTCATCTACAGAATTTGCTATTTCTAATATTATTCTTTTTCTTTCCGTATCGTTAAGAAGTTCAAAGCAGCTTTTGTCATTTGTGGTCAAAACCAAAGTGTCACCAGTCTTAATCATCTTTGTAATACCTTCAAGTGCTGTGTAAAGCGCAAAATAGCCGCTTTCTTTCGTTTTTATTAGTATATGTCCCCACATTTTTTGTATGTTTTCATCAAACAAATTTGTGTCAACTTTGTCATCTATCTCATTGTTTTGTATTTCTTCAACAATTAAGTTTTCTTCAATTATATCGTTATTTTGGCTTTCTTCCACTAACTTGTTATTCTCTACACTGTCTTTTTCAGGCTTTTTGGTCAAATTTTTAGTTTTTTTTTCAAATTCCATACAAGACAAGCAAGTAGATTCCAACAATATGCGAGGATTTAGACTATATTTTAAATCTAATTCAACTGCACTTATTTTTTCAAAAATATTAATAAACGTATATACTTCGGCTTTTAGACTTACTTCTTTTAATCTTGGTAAATCGTTTGGCATAATTTTTAAAACATCGATGTTTTCTACGCCTGTTTTTATCAAAATAATATTTTTCAGATATTCACAAATTTCTTTGCTTAATACAGAAATATTTTTACTTTCTTCAACACATGCTTTTATGCTTTCAAACAATCCAAGCACATTCTTTGAAACAATACTGTCAACGATATCAAATATGCTATCAATTTTACTCAAACCAATTACTTGTTTCGTTTTATCATAGGTTATATTTTTGTCACAGAACGCGCTAACACTGTCTGCTATAGACAATGTATCACGCACACTACCTTCTCCCGCTTTACAAATAGCAAGTATACTTTCTTCATCGGCTATTATATTTTCTTTATTGAAAATATTTTTCAAATATCTTTGCAATACGTCTAATTCAATCAAATGAAAATCAAATCTAGTGCAGCGAGAAAGTATAGTAGCAGGCAACTTATGAACTTCTGTAGTTGCCAAAATAAAAACAACATGAGAAGGTGGCTCTTCAAGTGTCTTCAACAAAGCGTTGAAAGCGCTATCTGTAAGCATATGCACTTCATCAATTATATATACTTTTTTTTTGCCGACGATTGGTAAATATTTTACTTTTTCACGCAAATCACGTATTTCGTCTACCCTATTATTAGATGCTGCATCCATTTCGATAATATCGGTATTGTTTTGCTCATTGAGAGCCAAACAAACTTCGCATTTGCCACAAGGAGAACCGTTTTGAGGGTGTAGACAGTTGATTGAGCGAGCAAAAATCTTTGCACACGTGGTTTTGCCCGTTCCCCTGCTTCCAGTGAATAGATAAGCGTGTGAAATATTGCCACTTTTGACTTGGTTTTGAAGAGTTTTTGTGATATGGTCTTGTCCAATTACATCTTCAAAAATCACAGGTCTAAACTTTCTATACGACGCCAAATACATTTTTGCTCCTTTATAATTGGTCTAATTTTAGTGATTTTAATTTCTTTTTTATTGCTTGAATATTATTGTCTACAAACTTAATATTTTTGCCTATTTTTTTGGCAATTTCTATATAGGAATAGCCGTTTAAAAACATTATTAATATACTATATTGTTTGTTAGATAGCAAACTTTTTATTTGAGTTTCCATATTTTCTCTGTACTGCTTGTCCATTGATACTTTTTCGGGAGTAATGTTGTGTGAAAGCAAGACAATTTTGCTTGCTATTGAGTTTTCTTCATAATCATCTCTTATATCGATAGGTACGTAATCATTTAGAGGCTGATTTTTCTTACTTTTTGCACTTTTTATTAATGATTTTAACCTGTTATTAATACAAATATTTGCATACGATGCAAAGTTGTCATTTTTGTTGTTATCAAAACTATTTACGGCACAATACAGCCCAATCATTCCCTCTTGAATTAGGTCGTCGCTATCTCCGCCTATCAAAAAATATTGCCTGCATATAGCAGTCACTTGCGGTTTAAAAATATTAAGCACCTTTTCCATTGCTTCATTGTCGTTTTTTGCTTTTTTCAATAATAAATCTATGCTTTCCATTATACCTACTTTCTTTGACGTAGCGCTTCAAATATTGCTATTGCAGATGCGTTTGATGCATTTAAACTATTCACTTTACCTTTCATTTGTATGGATAAAATTTCATCGCAGTTTTGTGCTACAAGTCTACTTATTCCGAAACCTTCACTACCAATAACCAAGGCAATATTACCTTGCAAATCTGTGTCATAAATTTGTTTGTTTCCCGCTTCCAACCCATACACCCACACGTTGTGTTTTTTGAGCATTTCTATCGTTTGATTAAGGTTAGTAACTTGACAAATATTTGTATGAACAAGAGCCCCAGCGCTTGTTTTGAATACAGTGGCATTCACTGGACAAGCGCGATTTTTAGGCAAAATGATTGCTGTCACGCCTGCACACTCACAGGTACGAATTATAGCACCAAGATTGTGTGGGTCTTCTACTGAATCCAAAATTACAAAAAACATTTTATCATTGTTCTGCTCTGCTTCTTGTATTATTTTGTGCAAATCGTTATACTCAAATGCTTTTACAAAAGCAATGTAACCCTGATTTTGACTCGACGGGGACAACTTTTGTAAAGTCGCTTTGTCCACTATTTCTACTGTTACATTTCTTTCGTTTGCAAGATTGGTAATATTTTGTTTTTCACTATCTTTGAGAAAATCAGCAACAAAAACTTTTTCTACTTCGTAGTGGGAATTGAGTAATTCATTTATAACATTAAGTCCTTCAACTATCATTTAATCTTGGTACTCCTCAATAGATTTGTTCATAATTTCATTTAAACGGTCAAACTGTTCAGTAAGATATAAAAACCCCAAAATGGCTTCATATTGTGTTGCTTTCGAATACTGTTCTGGGGTGGAGTTTTTAGCAATGTTGCCCGGATGTATGTTTCGAGCACGTTTAGCAATGTCTTTTTCATCCTCAGTCAAAATATCAACAATGTTTTCAAGAAGAATTGATTGATTGCGAGCGCAAACAATTTTGTTGCTCATTTTGTTAAGTTGATTCAGTTTGTAATCAAAATTTTTGACCAAAAACTCTCTAATAAACTGTGTAAAAATACTGTCTCCCAAAAATGCAAGGTTAAGGCAGTTCATTTGTTTTGCATCAAAAATTTTCATCAAATTTATTATACCACAAATGTGGCAATTAAGTAAATAAATTGAGCACAGTGTTTAATTCTAAAAATCAATATACTTACATATAAATAAGTATGTTGTACAATGATTTTAAGTTAGCATCTGATAAGACGATGACAGAAATGGCACGTGAATATTTGACTGAAATCGAAAAGAATGTTGATTCAAAAATCAAAGAAAAACTTGTACAAGAACTTTATTTCGAAACATACAATGTAAAAAACTCACTTCGAATGCATAACAACAAAAAATATAATGGGGCTTTGTTAGATCTAATGTCTGTGATAAATCTAAGTTTGGAAAATCTTGAATGTAGCTATGGAATGTTGGACAAGGTAGTGGTCAAAAACGCTGAATATCAAAATCTTACAATAGACGACATTGTCATAAAAGCACTAGAATTGATAGACAAAAAATTTGCCATTATAAAACTAGAAAAACGTGATTATACAAAAAACTGTCTTTCAATGATGCAAAAAAATGAAATAGAAAACATCATAAAAACTCTAAAAAATTACAAATAATGTGTAGCAAAAAAGTAAGGAAATATAACCTTACTTTTTTTTAGTTTTATCTAATACGAACTTTAGTTCTAAGTATAATAAATACTGTCGTTCCACCTACCACAATCAAGCATGCCAACACTATCAAGATAATGGATACTGTGTTGAGTGGGGCTTTTTTGATTACTTTAAAACTAGAAATAATCATGCCGCTATCACTTCTTATTTGAATATAGTAAACGCTATTTGTAGTAAGTACTATTTCAGACAAAGCGTTCTGTGCGTTTTCGCCTATGTTCATATACACTGTGTCATTTATGACTACAGAACAATTACCGACTTGTTGATTGATTATATAAGGATTAAACTTAATTACAATATTTTTTGTAGTTGACTCTCCTGCACTAATCGAACTTAATATTGATGGTGTTTCTGCATTAATCCAAAAAGTTACAGATATTGTTTGAGATGGCACCAGTTTGTCACCATTTGCCAAATACGTGAATGTGTATTTACCAACATTGATTAAAGAATTTGTTTTGCTATAATTTTTTAATCTATCATACGTTATCAAATTTTCTTTTATCAATCCTTCATCATCTTCATCCAAATCTATTCCATTCAAAAGCCCTGCAAACAATGAGGTTACATCGTTATCTCTAAAAATTACAGATTGAATTTGGTACAAATTGTTTATGTTTGTAAAATCTAGCGCAATTCGTGCTTCATCTGGGTCTATAATAGTGAAAACAAATTGTTTTGTAAGTATGAGTTCGTTTTTTTCTTGTCCGACATAGTAAGTTACTATCGCACTCGCTACAATCTTATAAAAGCCTGGCGTCGTAAACGTATAAGAATATGGACTACGTGCATAACTTTTGCTTGTACCGTTGTATATCACATCATATTGTATACTACCTGCTTTATAAGTGTCAGGATTACTGATTGTCACCTTTACGGCACCATTGTACATTGCGTTTTCTACAACAGGCAAGTCATTTACGGTTATCAACAAATCACGTGTTACAGTAAGCGCAAAACTATCATAATTGTAGTTGCTTCGAGTAAAGACCTTCTTATTACCTGCCAAATCTCTAAACATAAGTACATACTTTCCGCTTGTAGCAAATTTGACTGTGGAAATACTAAAAGTTTCACCTTCTTGTATAGTTCCGTTTGTAGAATATACCAAAGCATTGTTGTAATAAACATCTATTATAACAGGATTTTTCTTCACTAGCATATCTACGTCTGAAGAAGCGTTGCCTCGATAGAAACTATTGAAAGCTATTTGATCGAGCAATATATCTTCTTCATCATCATATTTTGGTATCCATGTATATTTTTCATTTTGACTTAACAAATTGATTGTGCTATCTACTCTTTCATCGTTTAATAGGAATGTAGTTAATAAAGCACCATTTGTACTATTATTTAAGCCATTGTCACTTGCCACAGGCACCTTTGCCAAGGCTACATATTCCTCGTAAATGTATCCTGAACTGTCTGTACTGTGTATACGATACAAATACAATTTGTAGCCACTAGTTTTTAGTGCATCGTTATACTTTGGCAATATACTTGTAAGTGAACTTGAAGAAGGAGCAACAATACAAGTCAAGGTAATATCTCTATCTGCATTTGTCAAAACTTGAAGTTCTTGTGTAGACATATAAAGTGGTATTTCTGTTTGTTCGCCCAAACGAGAACTTACTACTAGCGGCAAACTAGCACTGCTACCTATGTACTCTTTTACTTCCGCCCAAGTGGTGCTTTCTTGATAATCTGTCATGGCATCTTCTTGGTGGTCTTTGTATACAATAGTGTACATAAAATTATCACTTTGGCGAATTGTAAAGGCAAAGTATCTATCTTCCATTACAACATTATTGGCAGGATTATACGTATACAAATGTAATACGAAAGTACCTTCCGAGTCTATTGGAGAAATAGTGTATCCCGTGTCATAGTATGAGGTAATATCAGTATTGTCCCAACTTGTTGTATTGTCATTGTTAATTATTTTTTTGGACAAAACTACTTTGTTAGTAAAGTTTTGAGATGAGAATGCTCCCCAAGTAAGCAACAAGGCTTCTGATGTTGTATTGTATGAAATTGTGCTATTTACTGAAGCAATATTATTTTTGTTTTCTCTATTCATATTGTAGAAATTGACTTGCGGAGAGCTATTGTCAATGACAAAATTGTAAGTTTGTTCACTGTCATCTTGTTCACTCTTCAATACCACTCTGTAAATATATTTTCCACCCGTTGAAGCAAATCCGTTCAGATAGTTTGGTGGCATAAATATCAAGTCTTTCAATAATGAATTGTTGGTATCAATTACACTATAAACACTGTTTCGTACTGACAAATCATTACCAATAGCAGAGTACAAATCATATCTTTGTGCCAATTCGTTGTAACGATATATTTCTGCTGTTGAATATTGATTGCCGTAGTATTGAATAATGACTGGCTTTGTTGTGTAATAAACGTTGCCTACTGTAAAGAAATAATCTGTATCATCTGGCCGTGGCACAAATTGAGATTGCTGACTATCCAAACTAATACTTGCATTGATATTTGGTATAAAGAAATCTCTCTCTATTTCTACAAATCCTGTGTCAATATATTTTATACTTGAATTGCCCAACATGTCAGTAAGTATTAACTTGTAATAACTATCACGTTTTAGATTTAATTGAAAATCCCAACTTTCCAAATCAAACAATTCAACAAAATTATACGTATCATCAGTTAGTCCATTATTCAAATCAACCAGTGAGTTTGATAAAGGTGTTTCAACATAATTGCCACTAGTATTTTTCGCTATCAAGATCAGA
>JAQVLJ010000036.1 GCA_028704215.1 Clostridia bacterium | reverse complement strand
AGAAGATGCAAAATTGTTTTTAGAACTCCGTGACAGATTGAAAGATTTGGAAATTAATTCATATCTTTATCAATACGAAAACGCCAACAGAATAAAAAGCGAAATAGAAGCAAAAACAAAAGGTCTATGCGAAAATTTAAGCATTAAGCAAAGTGAACTCAATATTTATCAAGTCAAATACGACCAAAATATGAGTGAAATCAACAGAATAGACCAAACAATATCTTCTTTGCGCGACGATGTTTTGAAATATACTGTATTGCTGGAAAAAAGACAGGGTGAAAGTAATCTTCTGAATGAAAGATTGCAACATTTAATGATGAGAGAACAAATCATTTCTGACCAATTAAACAAAGCACAATTAGATTTTGAACAAACAAACACTCTTATTGATGTAATTTGTCAGAGAAGTGAAGAAGAAAACGACCACTTACTTGAACTACGAAAAAAGACTGACCAATTATCAAACAAATATTTGGAAGTTATTGATGATATAACTCGTAGCGAAGGTGAAGCAGAGAAAAGTCAAAGGGCTATTATTGAAAACTTGACACGTTTGACTGATATCAAAGCAAATATGTCTGCTTTGCTTGCAAAACGTGATAATTTAAACGAAAATATACGCATTAATAATGAAAAACTAAATGAAATAACAACTGAAAAAGAAGAAGTTAAAAACACTCTTGACACTTTAAAAAATGAAATTTCGCGCATTGAAGTTGAAAAGGCTAAATGCGAAAAAACAACAGAAAAAACAAAGACTAATATTTTTGATACAAAAAACAAACTTAGTGATTTGACAGAACAAATTTTTTCTATTAAGTCGGGTTTGTCAAATGATACCAATAGAAAAAACCTTTTAGTAAACCTACAAACAGAATTCGAGGGTTATCAGTTTGCTGTTAAAAAACTCTTACAAGATGCAAAGCAAAACAATAATTTGGCAGCATCTATTTTGGGTGTTGTAGGTAATGTCATTGAAGTAGATGAAAAATATCAAACCGCTATTGAAGTTGCACTCGGGTCAAGTATACAAAATATAATTACCGCAGATGAGAATAATGCAAAAAATTTGATTAATTATTTAAAACAGAATCATTTTGGCCGTGCAACATTTTTGCCACTTAATGCAGTAAAAATTCGTAATTTTGAAAATAAAGACAAACAATATTTGAGTTGTGCTGGCTGTCTAGGAATTGCTAGTGAACTGATAAAATATCCTAACAAATTTGAAAGAGCAATTTCTAGTTTGCTAGGTAGTACAGTAATTGTTGATAATTTGGACAACGCTGTAAATATCGCAAAAAAGAGCGGTTATAGTTTTAGGATTGTCACCCTTGAAGGCGATGTATTGTCGCCACAAGGGGCAATATCAGGTGGTAGCAAAAAGAATATAGATTCATCACTTTTGTCTAAAGAAAGCGAGATTAAAGCACTTACGGACAATATAGAAAAAAATACAATATTATTAGAAAAATTGAACAAAGAATACATTGATTTGTCCAACATGTATGATAGCTTAAATGAAGTATACAACGAAAACGTAGAGCATTTACAAAACTTAAACAACAATTACTATTCATCTGCTTCAAAACTTGAAGGGCTGCAAGATAAGCATGATGATTTAAAGTTCGATAGTGAAATATTAGAAAAACAAATCAATTCTGCTAATGAATTTGTTAATGAATTGACACAAAAAATAAATAGTGTTGATACTATTGAAAATGACATAAGTGAAAGTCAACAGCAAGTTGACACCAGTCTAAATTTGAGACAATCGGTTTTCAGCGATTTAAAGCAAAAAAGAGAACAGTACAATGAACAAGTGACTGTTTTAAAAATGGAGATTGCAAAATCGGAAGAAAAAATTCATTCTTATGCGGAAAGTATCGTAAAATACAAAGAAGATTGTGTTGATTTGCAAAAACAAATCGACAATTTGCAAACAGAACTGGATAAACAAACAAGTATTATTTCTTCTGCGCGACAAATGCAAACATCTGAAGAGAGTAATGCTGAACATAACGACGTTGTTGTGAAGTTGAACGAAACAAATTCAAAATTAAGTTCGTTTGATGAATTTAAACAGCACTTGCAACAAGAGTTGAAAGAAATTGATACTCAAAAAATGTCAATACTCGAAGAAATAAGCAAATTGCAAAATAGAGTATTTCAAGAAGAAAGTAAGTTGCAAAAAGTTGATATTGATATGGAAATTATGCAAGAACGTATTTTTGAAGATTATGAACTTACATATAATGATTGCCTTGCATTCAAACGTGATGACTATGAGTTCAAATCAGGTATGATTGAACTAAATAAGGTCAAAAATCAAATTAATGCACTAGGATACGTCAATGTTCAAGCAATAGAGCAGTACAAACTTGTTGGTGAACGTTACGATATAATGACTACTCAGTTGGAAGATTTGGCAAAAACAGAAAAAGATTTACTTGAAATTATCAAAGAATTGTCTCACGAAATGCTTGCAAAATTTAATACAGAATTTGAAAAGATTAATGAAAATTTTGGACAGGTATTTAAAGAATTGTTCGGAGGCGGCAAAGCAAGCTTACAACTCCTTGATAGTGAAGACCCTCTTAAAGCTGGCGTAGATATTCAAGCGCAACCACCTGGAAAAGTTTTGCAATCCATATCACTATTGAGTGGCGGTGAAAAAGCATTGACCGCGATTGCAATTTTGTTTGCGATACTTAAATTACGTCCAACACCTTTCTGTATATTGGATGAAATAGAGGCGGCCCTTGATGACGCAAACGTTGAGCGTTTTGCAAAATATTTGCAACGTTTTTCACAACGTACACAATTTATTGTCATCACACACAAAAAACAAAGTATGGAATTGGCTGACAACTTGTATGGTGTTACCATGGAAGAAAATGGCATTTCTAAAATTGTTTCTGTAAAACTTGGAGATGCAATAACAAACGTGAAAAAGGATTAAAAATGGGAATTTTTTCAAATTTTTTTGCAAAATTAAAACATTTTTTTACACGTTCGGAATTGAATGATGAGTTTTTTGACGAACTAGAACGAACTCTTATTTCCTCAGATATGGGTGTTGAAACAAGCAAAAATATTGTACAAACGTTTAAAGACAAACTTAGAATCAGTAAAACAAAAGACATAGCAACGGCAAAAATAATTTTGAGAGATATTTTAATTGGTGAGCTGAAAGACGTTCAAAGTATTAATTTTTCTTATCCGGTTGTTATTACAGTTATTGGTGTGAATGGCGTGGGAAAAACCACTTCTATTGCAAAAATGGCAAATTATTTTTCTAAACAAAAAAAATCTGTAGTTTTGATAGCGGCAGATACTTTTCGTGCAGGGGCAGTAAACCAAATAGATGATTGGGCAAAAAAAGTAAATGTTCGCATAGTTAAACAAAACGAAGGCGCTGATTCAGGCAGCGTTGTTTTTGATGGCTTAGTATCTGCAAAAGCAAAAAATAATGATGTGGTAATTGTAGACACCGCAGGTCGCTTGCATACAAAAACAAATTTAATGAACGAATTGCAAAAAATAGACAAAATTATTAATAGAGAAGCGGTTGATTTTCAAAAACTTAATCTTATAGTACTTGATGCAAGTATAGGACAAAACTCAATTCAACAAGTAAAAGCATTTAAAGATAGTGTAAAATTAGATGGAATAATTGTAACAAAATTGGATGGTACAGCAAAAGGCGGGGTCGTTTTTCAAATAGTTAAAGACCTTGATGTACCTGTAATTTTTACTTGTTTTGGAGAAAAAATTGAAGATATTGCCGTTTTTGATGCAAAAAGCTATATTGATAATATTTTGATGTAGCATTTTCGGTGCATATTATATATAATATTGGTTTTTTAATTAAATAGTTGACAAAGATTTTTATTTATAATACACTAACCTAGTGCTGAGTTATGTGATATTTTTGTTCGCATTTTGATGCCACAAATTCTAAAAAAAGGAATAGATGTGTCAGTATTCACTAATTTATCTGAGCGACTTAATCATATTTTTTCAAAATTGACAAAACGTGGTGCGTTGACTGAGTTTGAAATTAAAGAAGCGATGCGTGAAGTGCGTGTAGCACTGCTCGAGGCGGACGTCAACTATTCTGTTGTAAAACAATTTATCGCTGAAACAAGCGAAGCGGCTGTGGGTGAAAAGGTACTAAAAAGCCTAGCACCAGGACAGCAAGTTTTGAAAATTGTGCGTGACAAATTGACCGAATTGATGGGTAGCGAAAATGCAAAACTGGAAGTATCATCAAAACCACCAACTGTAATAATGCTTTGTGGATTGCAGGGAAGTGGGAAAACCACTATGTGTGGCAAACTTGCTCTTATGCTCAAAAAACAAGGCAAAAGACCCTTATTGGTTGCATGTGACATTTATAGACCAGCCGCAATAGAACAATTAAAAGTGCTTGCAAAATCAATAAATTTGGATGTTTTTGAAAAAGGAACTCAAAGTCCTGTAAAAACGTGCGAACAAGCTATTGATTATGCAAAAAAATTTCAAAATGACACAGTCATTATCGATACCGCAGGAAGATTGCACATTGATGAAAAGCTTATGCTTGAACTTGTTGCTATCAAAAAAGCAGTGTCCCCGACTGAAATATTGCTTGTAATTGATTCTATGATTGGACAAGATGCCGTCAATGTATCTACTTCATTCAATGATGCGCTTGATATTACCGGTGTAATATTAACCAAAATTGATGGTGATACTCGTGGCGGTGTAGCACTAAGTGTGCGAAAGGTTCTCGGAAAGCCTATAAAGTTCACAGGAACTGGCGAAAAACTCAACGATATTGAACCATTTTATCCTGATAGAATGGCATCAAGAATATTGGGTATGGGTGATGTATTTACTCTTATCGATAAGGCACAGGAAGTTGTCAACGAAGAACAAGCAAAGGAAATTGAACGGAAGTTTGCACAAAATGCTTTTACACTTGATGACTACATTGTTCAGATGGACAATTTGAAGAAGATGGGTGGTATAAAAACCGTATTGGCTCTTATACCAGGTGTTGGAAACAAAATGAAACAACTGCAAGATGCGATAGATGAGGATACACTTACTAGACACAAAGCAATTATTCAATCAATGACCTTACAGGAAAGGCAAAATCCAAATATCATTAATGGTTCGAGAAGGACACGTATTGCAAAAGGATCTGCAACGAATGTTAGTGATGTTAATCAACTGATAAAACAGTTCTTACAGTCCAAAGAGATGATGAAACAACTTAAAGGACAAAAAGGATTTAAAGGACTATTTTAAATAATAAAAGGAGAAAAAAATGGCAGTAAAAATCAGACTTACAAGGTTGGGAGACAAACATTCACCATTTTATAGAGTGGTAGTGGCAGATTCTCGTGTGGCAAGAGACGCACAATGTATTGAACAAATCGGTACTTACAATCCGCTAAAAAATCCAGCCGAAATTAAGATTGATGTAGAACTAGCAAAAAAATGGTTAAATAATGGTGCACAACCTACTGATACAGCAAAAAGTATTTTGACCAAAGCTGGCGTATACGAAAGTAAATAGGAGACAAAATGTTAGAATTATTGCAATACGTTGTAAAAAGTCTTGTTCATCAACCTGACAAAGTAAAAATTGAAGAAAGCAACGAAAAAGATATAATTATTTTTAGTGTTTTTGTTGATGATTCTGATTTGGGACAACTGATTGGTAAAGAGGGTAGCACTGCAAAGGCAATCCGTACATTGGTTCGTTCTATGGGAAAATCACACGAAAAAGTTGCTATTAAGTTTTACGCGTTGTAGATTTATGAATAATCTTATTAATATAGCAAAAATATTGAAACCGCATGGCGTCAAGGGTGCCGTAAAAATACAACCCTTAATAGATGACGACGTGCCTTTTTCTATTTTTAATGAAGTTTTTTTGGGTGATGAGAGAATACCTAGTAAAATAACAGGTATTACCAAACTAAATGGTGCCTTTGCAATCAAATTGGACACAATAGCAGAAGTTGGCAAGGTAAATGATTATAAGTTTCAATACATTAGCGTTGACCGAAATAAATATTCAAAATATTTTGAAGACCTATTAGTCAGTGACTTGATAGGAGCAAAAATCCAAGACGAAAATGGAAATCTATTTGGATATATTGTCAATGTTGAGCAATATGGTAGCGCAGATGTTTTGACAATTAACTGCAATGGAGTGGGCTATCAAATACCTTTTGTAGAAGATATTGTTTGGAGAAATGAAAAGGGCGAATTTGTAATAAACAAAAAACGCTTTGATGAGGTAAAAATATGAAAATAGATGTTTTGACTCTTTTTCCAGAAATGTTTTCACCATTAAATGCTAGTATTTTGAAAAAAGCACAAGAAAAACAACTTATTGATATTAATATTATAAATATTCGTGATTTTTCAAAAAATATCCACAAACAATGTGACGATACTCCTTTTGGTGGCGGTGCAGGTATGGTAATGATGTGCGATCCGATTTTTAATGCAATCGAACACGTCAAAACCGCTCAATCAAAAATCCTATGTATGTCACCAAGAGGGATAGTTTTTGGACAAAGTATTGCAAAAGACTTGTCAAAGTTTGACCACTTAATAATACTTTGTGGCCATTATGAAGGTATAGACCAAAGAGTGATAGAGTATTTTCAAATACAAGAAATATCCATAGGGGATTATGTTTTGACTGGCGGTGAATTACCTGCGATGGTTATAGTGGACGCCGTTTGTCGTCTTGTTCCGAATGTGATAAAAAATGAAAGTATAGAAAACGAAAGTTTTACTAATGATTTGTTGGAATATGATCAATATACTCGTCCAAGTGAATACAAAGGTATGAAAGTACCGCAGGTTTTGCTAGAAGGTAATCACGCAAAAATTGATGAGTTTAGAAAAAATAATTCTTTGAACGCTACAAAAAAAAATAGACCTGAATTGTATGAAAAATACTTAAAGGAAAAGAAATGATAAATTGGTTTCCCGGACACATGACAAAAAGTTTGAGAAAAATGCAAAGTGAAAGTAAACTTTGCAACCTTTTTATTTATGTCCTTGATGCTCGCGCCCCTTTTAGTTGTCTTAATCCAGAATTTGTAAAATTTATTGGTGACAAACCAATTTGCTATATTTTGAACAAATCGGATTTGGCGAATTTTCAAAAAACAAATGAATGGAAAAACCATTTTACAAAAACAAACTCTTCTTGTGTTGCATTTTCTCCCAATATGCAAGCAAATCATATTATTTCCGAAGTAAACAAACTACTTCAACCATTGATACAAAAAAATAAAGAAAATAATGTAAAATTTATTTTTAGATGTATGGTCATTGGTGTACCCAATTGTGGCAAAAGTACAATTGTAAACAAATTATGTGGTAAAGCCCGTGCCATTACAGGCGACAAACCGGGCGTAACTCGTTCCACTCAGTGGGTAAATGTATCTGAGTATTTGCAAGTTATGGACACCCCAGGCACTTTGTGGCCTTCTTTTAAAGATGAAAGAACGAGTTACAAATTGGCATATATTGGTAGTATAAAAGATGAAGTGGTGGGCATTGAACACCTTGCTTTGAAGTTTATTTCAGATATGAAAAATAAATTCAATAATATTTTTTCTATCTACAATATTGATATTGATGACAAAACCGACCTTGAAATTCTTGAACAAATAGCACGCAAAAGAGGATGTGTTTTGCGTGGAAACGAAATTGATTACGAAAGAATATCATTAATGCTTATAAAAGATTTTCGAAAAGGTGCATTAGGTAGATATACACTAGATGATGGACCACAAAATGAATAATATTATCAGTGGAAAAATCGGTGAAAATTTGGCAAATTATCTTTTGCGTGAAAAAGGTATGAAGATAATTGAACAAAATTATCGT
>JAQVLJ010000035.1 GCA_028704215.1 Clostridia bacterium | reverse complement strand
CATTGTTCCAAATTATTTGTGGATCTGGGCGTAATAAATAATAACCTGCCCATTGTTCTAATTTTTCACCTTGAGAGGTCATTATTATTTTATAATCATTCCATTTTGCAATTTTCATTAATATACGTCTAACACCTTTTGCATCTCAATAACGTCAACCATGGTAATAATACCTAGTGGGGGATATTTTAGGCTACCTTGATTTGTTATCAAAACAACCATAAGTTTTCTGTTTTGTTCAAACAAATGCATAGTGTTTTCAATAGTAAGATTTTCATCAGCAACAGCATAATATTTTTCGCTATTCATATCTGGTAAAACGCTACCAATATTTGTTTTTTGAACAAAATCATCTAAGTCAATTTTATCTATGGACGCTTTGCCTATAGAGTCTAATAATCTTTGTCCGTTTGCAACACCTATTAACTGTTCATTCTTGTATACAGGCAGATTACTATAACCACTGCGTGTAATTAATTCCATCACATACTTGATAGAATCATCTGCTTTTAAGCACAAAACATCTTTGTTGCTTATACGATCCAAAGCCAATGGTGGCGTAGAAATAATGTGTGCCAAACTTTCCATCTTTTCCACAACATCCAAATGTGGTTCAGCAATTACATAATTGGCGTTGCTTTTGTGCACTATTGCATTTCGTAATCTTCCATAATCAATCAAATCATCTTCATACTTTCTAACAACACTATTAAGTAAAACACTTCTACGAATAACATCACTGTAAGTCATAGTGCGTTTGAAACCATACATAGAGCGTAAAACACTATCTATTGCATTGTATGCGGTCAAAAAGCGTTGGGCATTTGTAATTTTTTGTTCCATAAAATCTCCAATGAAAATTATATCATTGGTTAAGTCTTTGTGTCAAATGAATAGACAAAATGTTATTCCTTTTTTTTGTCACCGAGGTCAAACACTTTCAAAATATCATTTAATTCTTGTGTTGGATTGAGAGCTTCTCTCATATCAAAACCAGAACTAGATTTAAAAACATTGTTTTCTGGGTCAGATGTAATTTTTTTTGCTGGTTGCTCTTTCACGTCACAATAATTTGTTATTTTGTTGAGCATTTTCTTAATTGGGTCTTCCGGCTCTGCTATGTCCAAATCACCCATAAAACTCTTTGTTGGTATATTGTCATAATTAGTAGATACAAGATTTTTGAACCTTTGTGAAAGGTCTTCTATTTGTGTGTCCGTTTTGATTTCTGGATATTTTGTGTGTAATTCGTTCAAAACTTGTTCCATTCTCATATATAACAAACGATTACGTTGTATTTCTATCTGAAACAATTTTCTACTAGCTTCTTCCATTTGTTTTGCCTTTTCAGAGGCAGCAATTATTGCAGCAGAAATACTCTGCTCTTTTGCTTTAAAATCATTAATTTGTTTTGACAAAGTTGCAATTAAATCATTTTTTTCAATAAGTTGATTGGTCAAATCCAATATTTCCAATTTTAATTCTTGCTCCTTGCTATAATAATTGTCAATTTTTTGTTTTTCCATAACTACCTCTTCACCAAAAATGTTTTCTTAATAAAAACAGACAAGACTATCCAAATAGGTATCAACAACAAAAGCCACCATGCATTAATCAAACTCAAAGCGACTAATAAACAAACAACAAATATTCCTACAAAATCAAAAAATAGTCCTATTTGAAATTTGTCTTTGAAGTACATACCTACTATAAACGCTGCAAATGCTAAGATTAAAATGAAAAAAGGCCACAAAATGCCTTTGTCAATAGTTGTAAAGAAAAATAAACTCGCCAAAATCGATATTAATCCCGTAGTCATACCCAAAAATAAATTCGAATCAATTTTGTAAATCAAACTTCTGACAATCAAATATATTCCTATCAAAGCAAAGTCTGAAACAACAAAAATATATGTAATGTTAGGAACTTTCAAAATTAGAGTGACCAAAATAGAAATAAGTAAAACAAAATTTAATACAAATACTGCTATATCACTTTTTTTCATTTAATGCTCCTTTTTTTTCTTTTGTTCACTGCTACAAGCACCATAATTACACAACCAACTAAAATTAAAATTGCACTAAGAAGTTGTGAAACTCGAATGGAACTATTCCAAAGATATAACGAATCTGTTCGCAGTCCTTCAATAATCACACGTCCAAGCCCATAAAAAATCAAGTATGAAGCAGTCGTAATGCCGGGGGTTTTGTACTTAAAAAATATGACAAGTAAAACCGCAAATCCAATCAAATTCCACATACTTTCATAAAAAAATGTCGCCAGATGCCATCCTTCTCCATCGATTAAAACAGCAAAAGGAAACCATTGTAAACTGGAATTAGTCACAGCATATCCGTAAGCCTCTTGGTTAAAAAAGTTGCCCCAACGACCCATTGCTTGTCCTAATATAAGAACTGGAACTAAAATATCCGTCAATACCGGCAAAATACGAAAACTTTTTTTGATAGCACAAAAAATTAGAACGCCTACAAATCCGCCTATAACTCCGCCATAAATTGCTAAGCCTCGAATTGCAAATGTACCGTTTTCAAAACCAATAAATTCCAAAAATGTATATGAATATCCACTGAAAATGCAATAATATATTCTTGCGCCAAGAACTGCAAGAGGTAATACTATGATTGCCAAAGTTAAAACATCATTACTGTCAATGCCACGTTTTTTTGCAAGTTTGCAAGCAACAAAATAGCCAACTAGCATTGCAGTTGCCATTATAAGACCATAAAACTTAATCTCTAAGCCAAATAAACTAAATCCGTCCATGTTTTATCCTACTATTGAACATTATATTGAATTATGACATTATAAGTCAAGTAAAGCAAATGCAAAAACATGGCGAAATTTCTACAAAAAAAGCGATATTCAAATCGCTTTTCATATTCAGTTATTATTAAATATCGTTGCTATCTATAGTGTTTGTGTTTGGATTGTAACCGCCATGATCATCTATAGGTTCTGGGCTGTACATGTATGCTTCACTCATTTTACTTAAAGACTCTTCATTTTTGCCTTTTCCTAAAAGAAGTGTCTCTTTCAATTTCTTTTGATAATTCGGAGCTAATTGCTTATTTTTAATTGCTTCATTTGTACTTGACATTGATTTGCTTGTTCCACCCGTCAGCTCAGCTATGTCTTTGTCTTTTAGGGCGTTTTCTCTTAAAACCTCTTTTAATGATTCCTTTTCTTCAGTATATTTGTCTAATCTATCAGATAATTTTGTAGAAGTAATATGTCTATCCAACTTTCTTTGAGCTCTTTTTTCTATTTTTCGTTCTTTGGCAATTCTCTTTATCGTTAATTTAAAGTACTGATCGGCAGTATCTGCTGCTGAACTTAATTTTAATCTACGGAAATCAAGTTTATTATTTTTTAAAGAAATTAAATGAGCCAAGTCTAAAGCTTTGTCATATTTTTGTGAAAGTTTTTTCATCAACTTTTTATTTGACAAACTATTTCTGTATACTTTTTTTACAATAGAAATCGCACTAGCTACTGTAAGTGACACTAAACTTGTGCTAGCAACTGCTGTAAACATACCTTTTCCAACTATATCACGAAAAAATGGTAACGTATACAATCCGACATAAATAGCAGATGTCGCTACAAGCAAAATCAAAAACCTTAAACCAAATCTTTTTAGGTCCTTATTGTTGTCTGGTCTGAGTGTTCCTTCCTTTTTCATTTTTTCATCAATTAATTTTTTCATAAGTATATTTTATCACACATTGCGATGAATTGCAATACTAATTTTTGCTTTTTTTCTTTGCTTTAATTATTGCAATTATTAACAAAATTGCACAAACGAATAAAGTAGAAAAAGTGATTACAACCAACCAAGATACTTCATTTGCAACATAAAAGTATAACTGAATGGTTTTGTTAAAATCGGTACTAGATAGATTCCAAGTATAAGTATAGTTATCTCCGTCAAAAGATGTTTCATCTACGTCATCCGATCGCCACCTATAATTATTTGTGGCATAAGTATACGAACATTCTACATCATCTACATCAAACTCTGGAAAGTCAAATAAATAATCTGCGTAATCAAATACCGTTATTTCATTGTATATAGTCTGGTCTTCATAAATGATTTTTTTGAAAAAAGTACCCTCTTCTTCTGTGCGAATAGGCTCATATGGGTCTTCACTAGAAATGTTGTAAAACAAATAATACATATAAACTGTTTTAAACTTTAATTTTAAAATATAACTATTTCCATCCCAACCATTTGTGTATTCAAAATTCTCGTCAATATATGTTTTGGTTTCAAGCACATACAAACTATATCTTAATGAAAATGCCACTATACTTCGCTCAAAATCATCTTCTATTTTGTTTTTTAAATTCAAAATATCGGCATCACTGTAACCAGCAGATTTGATTTCATCTACATCCAAACTCACACTAAATGTCTCATATATGGAACCATCACTGTTTCTATCAATTCTATAATTGACGGTCGCGCAGCCAGAAAAAACCAGCACAATTGCCAGAATAAAAAAACTAATAATAATTTTTTTAATTTGTTTCATTTCACTATACAATATACAGAAATAAAAAAATAATGTCAAATTAACGACATTATTTTATTGTGATATTCAATTTTTTGACAAATTTTTTGTCTTTAGTCCAATCTCTTTTCTGCACATCAATTTGTATTTATTGATACGCTCCATTGACAATGCTTTCATTTTAGAATCTACTGCTATAAGAAAAAATTCTCTCAAAAGTATTTCATTACTAACAACGCATAACAAATCGTTGTATATTTTTTTTGATTTGTTTGTAAATTCTATATTAGATTTTACATCTGCTCCGTACATTGCAATGTAGTCAACAGCATCAAGCGAATTTTGAATTGCCTGTTTTTTTATATCAAAATTTTCTTGCATCAATATTCGATTTTTTGAAAAAATGCTTGTAATGTTTCCCCAAATAACAAAAACGACAATTATAGCTACAAATGAAGAAATAGTACCAGCAACTCCTCCCCATTTAGACAAAAATTCAATAATCTGCTCCATACAAATCTCCCTTAGTACCATTTAATAATAACATAACGGTATTTGCTAAATCAAATGAAAAACAACAATATTTTTTAATTTTGTGTTTTGTATATTATGTTCAAAAAAACACATACTAATTGCGTAAAAAGGAAGTTTGTTATGTTAAAAATTGTTGCATTTTTGATGGTTGTTGCGGGTGCTATAAACTGGCTTACAATAGGCATGTTACAATATGACTATATAGCAGGAATTTTTGGAACACAAGCAAATATTTTTAGTAGGCTCATTTATGCCACTGTTGGCATAGCTGGTGTATATATCGCTTTAACCACACTATTTAAAGGGGGAAAACTTTATTTAAGTTTTCGTAAAGCAAAAAACATTTCTGATGAAAAGAAAAAGTCAGAGTATAGACGTGAACTAGAACAAGAATACAATCTTGAACCAAAATCTAATTATGGACAAAACAAAGAATAGTCTAAACTATTGCTATATCATCTTTACTCAACAAAGTGCATAATTCATGTATCAACGAGTTTCTACAATCAATACCCATATTCATTTTGTAAGTAACATTGTCAGCAGTGTTTTTGATAAAAATCAAATCATTGCCTTCAAAAGATTTTAATATATTCATAATGGCATCATGTAATACTTTGTCTGTAATATCATAGCGCAGGCACAATTTTTTTTGTTTGATAACTTCAACTTCTTCTATATCGTTTTTTAATTCTTTGTTTTTGTCGTCCCACAATTCTATTTTTTCCACAACAACAGAAGGTCTTTGTCCATCTCTCAAACTTAGCCTTCCTTTCATAGAAATTAAATTCCCTTTTTTGAGTATGTTTTTGTATTTTTCATAAGTACGGTTAAACAAAGCTATATCAAAAGCACCAAACACGTCTTCAATGGTACAAAATGCCATAGTAGATCCGTTTTTTACATGAATTTTTATTTCATCAATACTGCCCCCACATGTTACGGAGTCATTATTGTTAAATGAAACATCATTTTCATTTTCGTCTACTTCTTCATCTTCTACTCTCTCAAAATCTCTAGCCATACTAGAATTAAAAGTAAATTCTCTAAATTTGTCCATATACTGTTCAAGTGGATGACCAGACAAATATACGCCCGCTATTTCTTTTTCATATTGAAGTTTTATCTGGGGCACAAATTCGTTTATGTTTGGATATTCTATGCTATTAAGTGATTGGTCATTCACAAATAATTTGTCAAACATATTGTATTGTCCAGATGATATCATATTCTTTTTTTCGTTTGCTCTATCGAGTGCCAATGAATATACACCCATAAGTTGACTTCTATATTTTCCAAAAATATCAAATGCTCCAGAAAGAATAAGGCTTTCGATACACTTTTTGTTTAACGCTTGCTGACAAACACGGGATACAAAATCCATCAAATCTTTGTATTCTCCGTTAATATCTCGTTCTTTGATTATTTCTTCGATTACACCTACACCAACATTTTTTAGACCTGCAAGTCCAAAGCGGATTGATTTTCCATCTGTGGAAAAATATGTCTGACTTTTGTTAATATCAGGTGGCAAAACATCAATATTGTGCTCTTTTGCTACCATTACGTAACGGGTTATTTCATCAATATTTGAAATTCTATTGTTTAAAACTGCTGTCAAAAATTCTGGACAGAAGTATTTTTTGAGATAAGCGGTCTGATATGCAATATACGCATAGCCTGTGGCATGCGATTTGTTGAATGCATATTGAGCAAATTTTTCCATCTGTGAAAAAACTTTTTCTGCGATTTCTTCACTTACACCTAAACTTAAAGCACCAGGAATTAAAATATTTCCCTTTTCGTCTTTTTCACCATAAACAAACTTTTTGCGTTCAAGCATCATTTTGTCTTGCTGTTTTTTACTCATTATACGACGCACATTGTCAGCCTGTCCAAGAGTATAGCCTCCCAGTTCTTGTACAATCTGCATGACTTGTTCTTGGTATACAATACATCCATAAGTAACAGACAAAATACCTTTTAATCTTTCATGGTCATAAACTGTGTGCGCTGGATTTTTTTTATTTTCTATATATGTAGGAATACTATCCATTGGTCCTGGCCTATAAAGTGCAATTCCCGCTATAATGTCTTCAAGACAATCTGGCTGTAAGTTTTTCATAAACTTTTTGAAACCAGCACTTTCAAGTTGGAATACGGCGTCAAGGTCGCCACTAGATATTAATTCATAAACTTTTGCGTCGTCATAACCCAATTCTTCAAAATCAATTTTGAAATTGTGATTTTTTTTCACCAATTTGACAGTATCATAAATATCAGTCAAAGTACGAAGACCCAAAAAGTCCATCTTTAATAGACCAAGAGTTTCCAATTCTTTCATATCGTACTGAGTGTTGATATAATCTCCGTTCCTTGACAAAGGCACATATTCATCAACGCAATGAGGTGCTATCAAAACACCTGCTGCGTGTGTACTTGTGTTTCGAGGCATACCTTCAAGTTTGATAGCCATATCTACAACGTATTTTATTTGATCATTTCCCTCGTACATATCACGTAGTTCGCTGATAACAAATTTTTCGTTTTCTTCTTTTCCAGTTAGTCCAAAATAATACTTTAAAACTGGTGGTTTTTTGATGCCATCTGGTAATTTTAAAGGTATCAATTTTGCAATACTATCCGCTTGTGAATACGGCATACGAGTTACACGCGCAACGTCTTTAATGGCATTTTTTGCAGCCATAGTACCAAAAGTAATGATAAGCGAAACGTGGTCTGCTCCATATTTTTGTTTTACATAATCAATAACTTTTTCACGCTTGTCCACGCAAAAGTCTATATCAAAGTCAGGCATTGATACACGTTCTCTATGTATAAATCTTTCAAACAAAAGGTTATACCTAAGTGGCTCTATTAGAGTAATACCAATCGCATAAGCAACTATACTACCAGCTCCGCTACCACGTCCTGGACCAACTGGAATATCTTGCTCTTT
>JAQVLJ010000034.1 GCA_028704215.1 Clostridia bacterium | reverse complement strand
CTACTACTTCCGTCACCTATGGTAACTTCAATCTGAAAGTTGTTGTATTTTTTGTGAGATGAGGTAATTAATAAAGTAACACTACCGCCTACTTTTGCGGTAAAAACTTTAGTATCAACATTGTATTCAATGTGGTCTCTAACTGTCTGACTACCAGCATTAAAGTCAATTACTGTACCATCTTTTGCTTTGATGTGTTCAAAATCAATATCGTTCAAAGACAAAGTCTGACCGACATTTAGATATATTGGTGTAGTATTTATACTAATCACTTCGTCGTCTTTTATAAAGGCATACACTGTCAATCCTAAACTAACGGCTATGATAGTTACTACCAAAAACATTAAAAATCTTCTCATAATTACTCCGTAATAGATAACACATTATAAATCGTATTATCTTTTTTGTCAATAGTAAATATTGTTCAAAAAACGGTGTAAATGGTACGGTCAACAAAACAAAAACTATTATGCAAAAGGTTTCATACAATCTTTTAAGTTTTGTGCAAGTAAAGTATACCTTTTTGCAGTAAAATTGTTGTGAATCATTCGAGCAAGATTTTGTTTTGTACCTATCAAAACAACTGATTTTTTGGCACGAGTAATAGCTGTATAAAGCAAATTTCTAGTCAATATGATAGGTGCGCCAGCAATAACGGGAATAACTACAGCTTCAAATTCACTTCCTTGACTTTTGTGAATTGTTATTGCATAAGCAAGTGCTAGTTGACTCAATTCAGTACGTGGATAAACACAAATCTTGCCGTCTTCAAAAGTAACCGTAACTTCAAAAGTGTTTGAGTCTATATGTGTTATAAATCCTATATCCCCATTATAAACACCTTCACCTTCGCTAAGCGAACCAATTTCTTCTGGTTTTACAAAATGCAATTCATAATTATTGGCAATTTGCATTACCTTATCTCCCACTCTAAATTTGAATGCATCTTCAACTACAGTTGCACCTTCAATATATGGGTTCAAAATATGTTGCAATTTGTTGTTTAAATTTTCCACACCACAAGGTCCTGCTTTTAATGGAGCAAGCACTTGAATTTGTTCTGCTTTCATATTTAAGTAATTGGGCAAGCGAAAACTCACCAAATCTATTATTTCTTCACTACATCTGAGCACATCCTCATTTTGTATAAAGAAAAAATCTTTACTTGAATTGTCAACAACTGGCATTTTTCCTTGATTTATTAAGTGAGCATTCGTAATTATGAGGCTATCCGCTTCTTGTCTGTAAATTTGGGTCAAATGTGTGACAGAAACACATTGACTTTCAATAATATCTTTTAATATATTTCCCGCTTCAACAGAAGGCAGCTGGTCTTTATCTCCAACTAGTACAAGTCTACATGTCGGACGCAAAGCTTTTAGCAAATGATAAAGTAACGAAGTGTCTACCATAGAAACTTCATCAACAATGACGACATCAACATCAAGTGGATTGTGTTCGTTTTTATTAAAATAACTATCGGCATCCGTATTTTTGTTCATTTCCAATGCACGATGAATTGTTTTTGCATCTTTATTGCATGACTCAGACAGTCTTTTGCTTGCTCGTCCAGTAGGTGCTACAAGCAAAACTTCTTTTCTTTGGTCATTCAAAATATCTATTATTGCTTTTATAATTGTTGTTTTTCCCGTTCCTGGACCGCCAGTAATTACGGATAAACCTTGTTTTAGCGCTGTATAAACAGCGGATTTTTGTTCTTCATTTAGTTTAATTTTATTTTGTTTTTCATAAAAATCAAGATTTTTTGAATAGTCAAGCGAGTTTTCAAAAATATTTTGTGCAAGTTGAGTAAGTTTTTGAGCGTTGTATAATTCTCTATAATAATATTTTGTCAACATTGCAATTTCATTCTTGGCAAAATAAAATACTTTGACCAAATTTTCTATTTCTATAAAATGTAGAACTTTATCAATCAAGACATAATCTTGTTCACCAAATTTGAGCAAATCTGCGGTGTTTCTTATTAATATATCGCAAGGTAAATAAGTGTGGCCTTCTTTTCGGCTTGCCTCTTTAAGTGTGTATATAATTCCAGCTTTAACTCGAAATTCACTGTAAATGTCTAGACCAAGTTTAAGCGCAATTTTGTCGGCGGACAAAAAACCTACGCCATCGATATCTTCTACCAGCCTATATGGATTAGTTTTGACCATATTTATGGTGTTTTGTTTGTACTGATTAAATATTTTGACAGCCAAATTGGTAGAAATATTGTGCGATTGCAAAAAAATCAATGTTTGTTGCATTGCTTTTATTTCGCTAAAAGAACTAGCTATTTCTTGTGCCTTTGCTCTACTAATGCCACGTATTTGGGCCAGTAGCATTGGATTGTATTCAATTACATCAAGAGTATCTTTTTTGAATTGGCTAACAATTTTGTGAGCGGTTACTTCGCCCACTCCGCGAATAAGTCCACTTGCTAGATATTTTTCAATAGCATCAAGGTTTTTGGGCTGAGATATTTGTACTTCTTGGGCAACAAACTGCTCCCCATATTTTGTATTTGTGCAAAAATCGCCATCCAGTTCTAAATACAAACCTACGTGTAATTCTGGCAATCTGCCAACAACTGTATGCAAAATTCCATCACTATCAAGGTTGATAACCGTGTAATTGTTTTCATTGTTTCTGAAAATTATGTCTTCAACTGTGCCAAATAATTTCATAAAAAGAGTATATAACAATAACAAAAACAAATCAAACGATAAAACATCAAACATTTTTTTAAATATTTGTTGGACAATTTGACAAAAAATGTTGTAAAATATTTGAGCAAAAGGAGATTGTTTATGCCAGAGGTATTTGGAACAGAACACTTATTATATTTGTTGATTTGCGTGATTATAGCAACAACTAGTTTGATATTTATCAAAAAATACGTAAAAACAAATAAACAAAAAACTATTTTAGTCAAAACAATGGGGGTTGTATTGTTCATTGCTATTATGTGCAATCGATTTGCGTGCTGTGGTTGGAAGTTTGATATACAAAACTTTTTACCAACAACGTTTTGTGGCACAACTAGTATAGTATTCAGTTTGACACTAATATTTGCAAAACCGCAATCACATTTAATGCAGTTTGCATCGTGTTGTGCGTTCTTCGGAGGGATATTGACAATGATTTATCCTGACTTTATTGGACAAAGTCAATCCATATTTTTTGACAAAACTATTACTGGTTTACTTCATCACACATTAATGGTTTACAACTTTATTTTAATTTTACTTATTGGATATTTCAAACCAACACTCAAAAAATGGCAAGCACTTCCACTTGGACTTTGTGTGTATATGACTTATGGAATATTCAACATTACTGTTTTGGGAAAAACCAATTCAATGCAAATTTATGAACCACTGCTTGAAGGCACACCTTTCACTTGGTTTTTTACAGGTATGTTATTCATAATTTTGTACACTGCATTCTTAATTGTATATGAATATTTTGCTTACAAAAAAGAAGACCGAACATGGCACACATGGAAGAAAATAAAGAATAAAAAATAAAAAATAATAATTATTGAAAATAAACAATGTAAAAATAAATAATGTTGAAAATAAAAAAACATTATTAAAATCATTTTCAAAACAAAAATTTGCAAACCATATAATCACAAAAAAAATAAGCCACATATAAGTGTGGCTTTTATTGTTAAATTAATTTGTATTTTAAATAATTATTATTTTTTATTTTTTATTTCTTATTTTTTTACGTTTTCATCTTCAAAAATGTTTTGTTCGATTTCTTCAGTATACAGATCCATCTCATTTCTGCATTCATCAAACAAGTTGTTTAATATTTCAGAAAGATTACCCTCATATGTGAACGCCGCCATTTTTTGATGACCTCCGCCATTGAATTTTTGTGCAATTTTTGAAACATCAATTTTACTATTTGCACGGCTTCGCAAACTTACTTTGTAAGACCTATCTCCAAGAGAGATAATCATAATTGCAACTTGTACACCTTGTAAAGTGAGTGCTTCGTCAACCAATCCCAAAGTATCTTCGTCTGTCGCACCCGTTAACAACATATCATAACGAGAAATTCTCATTAGTGCCAAACGTCCATAATCATCGAAAACAATGTTTTCTAAACAGTTGGACAAAAGTTTCTTTTTTGCCATACTTTCATTATTAAAATAAAAGTCTCTTATCTTTTCTGTTTCTATGCCATTTTCTTTTAGAAATGCAATCAATTCGTATGTTGTAGAATTCATATTTTGTTTTTCGTTATTTGTATCTGTAACTATACCTGCATAAATTAGTTTGTAAATGCGTTTTGTCAATTTTAATTTCAATTCATTTTCAAACAAATGATGCAGAAGCTCAGTCGCAGATGCAAAATTGTGCACATAATTTATCTGTGCAAAATCTGTGTTTGTTGCGTGATGGTCGATATTTATAGTGTTTTGAGATTTATCAAAAATATCACCAAACTTACCGAGTAGGTCTATGTTTGCACAATCAACAATAATTACCAAGTCATAGTTTGTAAGTGGATGATTCATTAAATCATTATCAGATATAAGCGCTTTGTTACTTTCGCCTATTTCATTTTCATCAATAAAAATATGAACGGATTTTCCAAAATAATTGTTTAAAATAATTTCTTTCAATGCCAGGCTGGATGCAATAGCATCAGTGTCTGGTCTTGTATGAGTAATAATTGCTATGCTTTTTGCTTGTCTTATTTGCCGATGACAATCGCTAGCTGTGTTCATAAGTCCTCCTTGTTTTATGGCAAAACGCTACTATTGTATCACAATACACCAAAAAAGTCAACCCACGCACCTTTGAGTACTACTTACGAAAAGATGCGTTATATTATAATATTTTTAAATTATCGTTTGTGTTAGACAGTTAGTCTACTAAAAATAAATGTAAAAAAAATTACGAAAATTAATAAAAAAATAATTTTAATTCAAAAATAAATTATTAATTATATCAAATATATTTAATTGACATTTTTTATACAAATAATTAAAATATAAATAATGAAAAAAATATTAAATAAATTAAAAAATATTTTTTTAGATGCTTTGTATCCAAAACATATCAAATGTATTTGTTGTGGTGAAGAGTTGGACAGAAATGCGATTTATGATATATGTCCAAAATGTTATGATGACTGTCACATAATATATCGCAATCATTGTATACGATGCGGTGCTCCTATGCCAGACAATTCATCATCAGTATGTTTTAATTGCAAGAGTACCAATTTTGATTTTGTCGGCTGCCGTGCTTGTTTTGCTTATAGCGGAAAAATTAGATCTGCAATATACAAATTCAAATACAAACATCAATCATTTTTGGCAGAAAGTTTTGCAAGGTTTATGACAAAACTATATGCAACAACAGATTGGAATATTGACTTAGTCACGTACGTGCCTCTTCATCCAAAAAGAGAAAAAACTCGTGGATACAATCAATCAAAATTACTTGCAATAGAGTTTTGCAAAATCACAAAATTGCCTTTTTTAGACACCACGGAAAGAGTGGCCGACACACCATCCCAAACTAGCAAAACACGTGAAGAACGAATAAAAAACGTAAAAGATGCTTTTATAATAAAAAAAGAAATTAAGTCTGCTATTAATAATAAAAATATTTTGGTAATAGATGACGTGTACACTACAGGTAGCACTGCAAATGAAATATCAAAGTTGCTATTAAAATACGGAGCAAAAAACATATACATACTCACCCTAGCACACGGAGAAAACAAAAAAGACATTTAAAAAAACTGACCCCAAAAGTCAGCTTTTTTATTAAAATGCATTATAAAGGATATTATTTCAATTCCACAGTAGCGCCTGCTTCTTTAAACTTAGCCTCAAATTCTTTAGCTTCGTTTGTAGAAACATTTTCTTTAATTGTGGAAGGAGCATTGTCAACCAATGCTTTTGCTTCTGCAAGACCCAAACCAGTTGCTTCTCTAACAACTTTAATAACTGCGATCTTGTTTGCGCCTACTTCTTTCAATACTATGTTGAATTCAGTTTTTTCTTCAACTGGAGCTGCTGCTTCTGCTGTAGCTACTGCTGCAACTGCTACTGGAGCTGCTGCTGATACGCCAAATTCTTCTTCTAGCATGTGTACCAATTCGCTTACTTCAACGATTGAAAGTGTTTTGATTTCCTCTACCAATTTTTTCAAATCTGCCATTTTAATTTCCTCCTATAAAAATATTATTTTGTTGCAATAGCATTCAATGCTACTGCCAAGCCCCTGATAGGAGCATTGAGTACCGTTACCAATCCGGTAGCCGGTGCTTGAAGAACACCCAGTAATTTTGCAACCAAGAGTTCTTTAGATGGAAGGTCTGCCAAAGTATTAACATCTTTTACAGTCAAAACGTTACCGTTTAAGTAGCCTGCTTTGACGTTAATTTTACCAATTTCTTTATTTACAGCTTTTAGAATTTTGGCTGGAACGACTTCGTCATTGTAACCAAATGCTATTGCTGTGGTATCTTTAAGATAACTTTCAAGACCGCTGATATTCAAATCGCTCAACGCTTTCATTACAAGTTTGTTTTTGTATATCTTGTATTCTGCGCCGTTTTTTCTGAATTGTGCTCTAAGTTTGGTATCTTGTTCAACATTAATGCCTCTATAATCTACCAAAATCATAGACTTTGCTCTCGAAACTTTGTCTTTTATTTCTTCCACCACGAGTTTTTTCTGTTCGAAATTAGCTGACACGTTAACCTCCTTTAAAATGCTTTTTGCAAATAAAATACCACTTCGCCTAAAAAGACAAAATGGTATTAATATACATATTTTATCTCACCTCGACAAGCACGCTTTTGCGTTTACATTCAAATGAATACTTGTGGTCTTAAGCAAATATTATTTAATTTACATTGCACAATATATCATCTGCAATTTGAATTGTCAATCTTTTTTTACATTTTGTGTGTAATATTTTTAAGAAGCCAAAGTATATCTATAACCGCCGTAATCTACGTAATTGGTGTCCCCTGCTTCCGTTCCGCCGCCAGCATGCAACCAAACATATACAGGTTTAGAATTATTCCAACTTGTTCCAAGTGTCATACTAGAATAATCTGACTGAATTTTATTCACATAAATTGCCTGCAAGTTTGTACAACTACTAAAAACATACGTACTAATGGTTGTTACGCTTGAAGGAATTACAACATTGATTAAAGCAATACACGAACTAAATGCATTAGAATATAATCGTAATAAATTATTTCCATTAAAAGTTAGTGTTTGCAATTTGCTACAACTTGTAAAAGCAGAATCGTATATGTATATTAAAGAAGTAGGAAAGGTAATGGTTGTTAAATAATTTTTTGCACCGCTAAAAGCGTAAGGATATATTACTTGTGTTCCATCTGGTACGGTGTAATTCTCAATATTTAAATTTTGCGGAAAACTATATAAGTACTTGCCATCATAACTAAATAATACTCCATCTACAGATTTTAGATATGTACCGCCCTCTGCAAGTTGTATTTTTTCTAAATTTCGATTGTTACCAAAAGGATTTCCACTTGACATCGAAGTTATAGTATTTGGTAAGTATACTTCTTTTAAACTATCACAATAATACATCGCGTAACTATTAATGGTTGTAACCCCTGTAGGGATGTTAATATATTGCAAATATGGGTTATAAGAAAAAGCACGCGAACAAATTGTAGTTACAGTTGAAGGAACATTGTATACAGTCCCTGTTTTTTTACTTGCATATCTGTACAAAATAGCACCATTTTTTGAAAACAAAATATTGTCTACCGACATAAAATTAGGATTACTTTCGCTAACAGTAATTGTTTCCAATAAATAACTATATGCAAATGGATTAGCCATATCGATGCTTAAAACACTAGCGGGAATATACAAACTTTTTAGTGCATAAGCGCAATAAAGTGCTTTTGATGATATTGTTGTTAATGTAGAAGGAAATGAAATGCTTGCCAAAACCGTGCATTGGGAAAAACAACTTGCTCCCAAAGTAGTTACCGTTGCATCATTTAGATATTCAGGCAAATCTACGTTTTTTATTTTGGTTTTGTCTACCACGCCTATAATAGTTGCATTACCACCGCTTACACTATAACAAATAATTGGTCTACCATCAGGATTAACGCTTGAAGTAAATAGTGTTGTAGCCGCCGCCACACTTCCTTCATAAAAAATAGTAGTGTTGGTGCAGTTATCAAAAGCATTTGTACCTATACTAGTAATAGTACTTGGTATTATCGCTTTTGTCATCGCCACATTGTCAGCAAAAGCACTAGCGCCTATGCTGGTAACATTTGAAGGAATGGTATATTCTAGTCTTGCATCACTGCTAGTAAGTACTGTTCCCGATACTGTATACAATTCAGGTGCCAAAAAGACCCTAACATCCGCTACTTCAATATTAACACTTTGAATTGCGTTGAACTCTATTTTCAAACTAATAGTTTGACTATATTGTG
>JAQVLJ010000033.1 GCA_028704215.1 Clostridia bacterium | reverse complement strand
AATTAAATTGTAATTGTATGCTTTTTGACCTGTCAAAAATACATCGTGTAAAAACACATTTTTATTGTTGCCTACTTCATTGTTTTCAAAATTTGCACAATTTTCATTCTCATAGCTTATACTTATACCTTGGTCTATCAATCCAGATAGTGTAGGGTGTACTATAAAAGCGTTTGTTTTTTCATCATATATTTTGTCCATAACAGTAGCGTATAGATTGATGTTTTTTGGTAATATTCTAAATTTGCCACTTGATATTTCTACTTTATAATTAATATTGGCAAAAGATGGTACCAAGTGGTATTCTCCTACATCTTCTCCCGTATCGCGCGTTACAAACCCTTGTAAATCATCTCCATTTAATATCGTCCCTTGTGACACAAAATATGGGATAAATGGGTCAGACTGTCCATAGGTTTTTACTGCGCCGATACTACTCAAAGATATACTAATAGGCAAAATTGTGAACTTGCCCTTTGTAAATTCTATTTTGTAATTTCTGCCCAAATTTAATGTGCTGTTAATATCATATATTCCCGCATCAAAACCAGAAACTTTGTATATTCCACCTGACAAAGTATCGATAGACAAAATGCTTCCTTGTATAATGTCGTATTCAAGTGCAGGAATATTTTCGTTGTAAGTTATTGTATAAGACCTTGCCACAATCTTTATAATTCTTTTTGTAATATTAAATATCCCCAAATCATATTCAATTACATAATTTGGATTGTAAAAGTCTGCATTAATATTATATAGTCCTATATTTTCTCCATTTGCCCGTGAGATACTGCCAATCAAACTTTCTCCCGAATGTAATTCACCTTCAATTATTTCATATTCAAAATTTGGGTCGGTATCGCCATATTGTTTGTACAAATCGTATATTTTTATTTTGATATATGCTTTTTGAATAGTAAATACGCCACATACATAGTGCAAATCATAATTATCATTAAGTGACAAGCTGCCTTGATTGATGGTATATTCTCCGCTATTTTCTCCCACTTCACGTTCAATGTTTCCGATAAAAACATCTTCCATAACTAATTTTCCTGTAATTATTTCAAAGGTAAGTGCTGGATCGGTTGATTTATAATTTTTTGAAACATCAACTGCTTTTACTACTATATTTTGTTTCAGTATATTCAAATCACCTTGCACAAAATCAAATTCGTAATTAGCAACAATATTCAAAGAGCCTTTTGAAATTGAATAGTTGCCAATACTCTCGCCTTCAATTCGCACCAAATCACCTGTGATAATATCTTCTAACTTATTGCCATAGCAAAGCATTCCACTTAAAACAGAACAAGTCAATTTTGGGTCAATATCTCCATAATATTTAATTTTGTTATCTGCTTTCAAAACTATATGTCTAGGCAAAATTGTAAGTTGATTTTCAATAAAAGTAATGTTATATATGTTATGAAATAAAGTGGTATAAGTTATTGCGTAATATCCTACATTTTCACCTTGTGTTCGTGTTAAATTTAAGTTGAGTGTATTTATATCAGCGTCATTTGAAAAATAAGAAAATTCAGGGTCATTATCTCCAAAAATCTTTGAACAAGCATTTGCATAAACATTTACATTCAATTTCATAATAGTCAAACTGCCACTAGGCGTATAAACCACATCATAATTAATACTTTGTGTTCTAACTGTGCCAGTAGTATATGAATATACGCCTGGCATTTCACCTTCTTGTCTACCAGGTGTGCCAGTGATTATATCAGCAATAACATCATCAAATTCAAGGCATCCTACAACTAATTCAAAAAGACAAATAGGGTCAACGTCTCCGTAATATTTTGTTTGGGAAACAGAGTGTACAATTAATGGCTTTTTGATTATAAGATATGAAGAAGTATTATGAAAAATAATGTTGTAATTAGGATTGTTTTCATTTGTTATACTACCTTGACAAATTTGGTAAGAACCTACAATTTCTCCCTCAGAGCGAACTAATTCGCCATTTAATGTTTCTCCGTCAACTATGTTTTGTGCTTGATAGGTTATGTCCTCGTCATTTTGGCCATATACTTTTGATTTTTCGTCAGGAATCAAATCAACCGTTCTGCGTGTAATGCTTATATATTTGTCATCAATATTTAGAATATAATTTGGATTGTTCAAATCTATCTGATCGATAATAACATTTATTGAATTACCAACATCTTTACTTTGTAAGTGTCCTACTATTGTCACTTGTACTGTATCGGTCGAAATAAGATTGGTAAAATTACAAGTATATCCGTTTAAGGACAAAGTTCCATCATAAACTTTTGAATTAAATGAAACTTCACCTTGCAATTCCATTTCTTTAATTGTCAATTCGTTTCCAAAAAATTGAAGTTCGTAATTGTCATTTTTTAAAGTTCCAAGACTAATATTATATTTACCTGCATTTTCGCCTGAAGAACGCACCATACTTCCACTTAAATAATCTCCGGGCAAAAGTCCTGACGTCAAATACGTAAATATTGGGTCAGTGTCTCCATAGGTTTTTTCTGAAGCAAAAGCATATACCGTTGCTGGTCTTTTTGTAATGTCTAATTTTGCTGTGTTGCTTTGAACAATATAATTACTGTTGTTACCTTCATATTTTACATCATAAGTGCCTACATTTTCTCCAGAAGTGCGAGTTATTCTTCCTCCCAAAATGTCACCTGTCAAAACTCCACTAATAGAATAAATATAAGTTGGATCTTCTGCGCCGTATTGTTTACTTGTGTTTTGAATAGTAACCACTGCTGTTTTGCGTGTAATATTGCCGTTCGCAAATGGAATCGCACTAGAAAGTAATGTATAATTATTTTTGTGAGTACCTGTCAACACTATTCTGTCTATTATCAATGGAATATTTGTTCCCGCATTTGATGAATTAAAATTGGCATAGATTGTAGCAGAAATGTTGTCATTAAAGGCAATTCCTATTAAATTAGGTTGAATATTTATTATAGTTGTTTTATCATACTCTTTTGTGATTAACTTATTTTGAATAGACAATTGCTTTTTGTTTATAGTCAAATAATTTTCTATCACAGAAACGTTATAATTCGGATTATTGGCAGTGGCAGACAATAAATAACTTCCCACATTTTCATTTTGTTCACGATTTATCTGGTAATCAAGGTTATCTATACCAATTAAGCCACTAATTTCTACTTGATACACAGGGTCCCCCTCTCCATAAGTTTTTTGGCTTGGTAAAATGCGTAATGTGGAAGGTTTAGGCAAAATATTTCCATATATATTTGGTATTACAGACGACAAAACATACCATTTAGAATCAATACCTTCTAACACTGGTATATCACTAATATTCAAAATTTTTGTGCCAACAGAAGATGAATAATATGACGCGTAGAAGTCACTCAAATAAACATCATGTGTGCTAAGTAATCCATCGATTTCGACATTTAAAATTTCGGCACTTGTGTTGCCATCATAAGTCTTGTCTTTAATATTGATTTTTGCAATACTTACATTTTTTGTAGAAAATAGTTTGATATCGTTGTTTTCTGTGCACTCAAAACTAATGTTTTTTGTATATTTCTTTTCGCCATTTACTTCCCAATAAACAAAATTGTATCCGGGGTTCATGCTAGCAATCAATGTAACATTTTCGCCTACATAGTATTCACCTTGCCCAATAATATTTGCACTGTTTGCAAAATTTTGGTTTGTTATTACATCTGATTTTTGACTCACATAATTAAATGTAACAGTATCGCTATACACATATTGATTGGATTCGCTGTCTTTTAAACTTTTTGCACGGATTTTTACTAAACCTGAGTTTTGTCCTTCAAAATACAAATAATTTCCGACTACGTAAGCAATCTCACCACCTTGAATAATCTCGTACTCAATTTTGTGCTTTTCTTTAAAGTACGAAACAAGTGGCGTGCTTGATGAAATATCCATCACAGCGTTTGTAGCATCCAATTTTACCACGCCTCCATGCTGAACTGTAACATTGGTGTTAGAAATTGTAACATTATCGATAATGGTTTTTAAAACAACACTTGGCTCAAATAATTTGAATTGAGCGGGCGAAAGCAGACTAGATTTGTCATTGTTTGTATATGAAAAGGTAATGTTTTTGTCCGCAGATATTTTTATAGCATTTGTTTTGTAATAATATGGCAAATATACGTCACTGCTATTGACTGAGCCCAGTCTAGTATTGTATTGAGAAACAGTATTCCCATTATGCTTCAAAGATATCGTAACAGTGTTTTTTGCACCACTTTCGGTAACTATACCTGTACGAGCATAAGCATATAAAACATTGTTATTTGCTAAAGTCAAATATTCTCCAAAAGGAGCAAACTCTGATGTACCAGTACTATATGCTCCAAACAAATTAGTAACATTTGCATCTACTATGTAGTACTGATTTGTTTTTTGATTTTTATAATTATAATAATAGTCTTTATTGTCTACAATTTTGCTTTGCTCAATTTTGTCAAAATAACTTAATGGCGTATAACCGTTGTAACCAGTTAGTTTTAGTTCAAGTGCAGAGTTTGAAAACGCCGACGCCTGAACTGAATATATCTTATTGATGAAACAACCAAAAATCAAACAACTCAAAATTGTCACTACTGCCAACGCTATTAAACTAGTACGTTTGATTGATTTCATGTCGCTCCTTTTTATGAATTGTCTCTTATTTGGCTATATACAGTGCTGTCATAAGTCGAGTTTGGTGTAATTATGGTGTTGTTTGGCATAACTGTAAACATTCTCCAAATGAAAGTTACGCCCGCTTTAATCTCTGTATCATTAAACTCTCTATAAGGATTTGGTTGATCTATTTGAGTCATGTCAACTATACCTTTTGACAAATAGCTATCAAGATAATAGTTTACTCCAATAGAAATTATGCCTAAATGGTAATAAGTTTTGCCTTCAAAAGTATGTTTTATTTCATTATAAAAACTGAAAATGTCAGTCATATTTGTTGTAATAATATTACTTAATGCTGGTGGTACATAGTTTGCCAACAATGTGCCCACATTCATTTCATTTGGTTGTCTAAAATTATAAATATATAAGCCCTCCAAAACAATAAGTTTTGAAATATAACTATCGCCACTCGACTGGTCAAAATCAAACACGATAGCGGCCAATAATGCATCTTTAAATATACAATTTTTTGTCGTTACTACTGTTTGCTCAGCGGTATCTTGTTCGTGGCTTAGTATGACATGTGCAAAACCTGCGTTTCTAAAAATACAGCCACTTAACAAAACTTTACTGTTATAAACTCGTATCAAAGAGCAAGAATTTTCAAATATACAATTTTTTATAACAATATCTTTTGACTTCCATATAATCATTAATACATTTTTTGATGATAGAGTAGATAGTGAATCTTCTGCTCTCATTTCTTCTCCCCTAAATGTCAAATTGTCGAGTACTATGCCGTCGCTTTGCAAAACTAATTTGTTGAACCAACTTAATAAACCTGTCAAAGACAACATATTGCCATTTCCGTATACATTTTTGGTAATTACGATATGGTCAAGATTGTATTTTGTAATCAATTCTGAAGTCAAAATGGCATTGTCTTGAAATACAGTCGCTTTTGCATTTTTGATACACAACATAAATTGGTCAAAATTATAAATATTCACGCCATCAACAATTTTAAAAGTATAACTATCATACACTGGACGTGCAATATTAAATTGTTTTCGTGGTTCAACTCTAATAGTAACAACCCCAGCTGATACAAAAGTAACTAGCCCAGTATTATTAACTGTCGCAATAGTGGCGTTGCTTGATGTCCAAATCAGATCTGCATCCACTCCGCTAGGAATTATGCTAAGTATGTTCATTTGGTAAGTGTTGTAAAAATTGTTATTTGTATCAATAAATTCTCTGCCGAACACCCGAATTCCTGCAATTCCCCTATTGTCGCCAGTAGAATCAAGTTCAAGGGCAATGTTTGTTATATAATTAGTTACACTCAGTGTAATGCTGGCAGTTACATTGTGATTTTCTACCAAATAGGCGGTTATGGTAACGTCGCCTTCTTTGGTTTTTGAAATAACCTTGCCTGCATTGTCAACAGTGGCAATACTAACGTCACTCGAATAATATTCGATATGATAACCTTCAATTCCAGATGGATATACTTGTGTAGTCAAAGTCAAGGTACTATTTTCTGCCATAGTTGTTTTTGCAGCACTAAGTACTATTTTTTCTATCGAACGAGTATAGCGTATAGTGATAGTTTTTTGAATGTTGGCAAAATCATTTTTTATCAATATATTTACTATTCCATCTCGACTAAATTGTACTTCACCAAACGAATTTACCTGTGCTATTTCTACATCGCTACTTGAATAGGTCAAAGTCTTATCCGAACTATCTATTGGATAAACATTTGCGATAATGTTGTAAACTGGCGTTGAAACATATATTTCATTTTCAGCAACGTTAATATTAGTAGCATAGCGTATAACAACAAATTTAAATTCTCCTACCACACAATTATTAATATACAAACGATATGTTATGTTGCCGCCATTCATCATTATAATTTTGTTGTTTTCTACTGTTGCTACACTCAATCCACTAGCATTTGGACTGGTTGCTAATTCTAAGAAGCTTAATTGCAAAGTCAAATTATTTGGTACATATTCCAAAACGTCAAACTCAAATACATCACCAACATATTTTGTTAATTGTTTTGTGCTACCAATTACAGTGAATTCACTTTCATTTACCTGAGCGGAAATACAGGTATTGTTCGTGTAACTCAACGATACTACTTTTTTAATAGAAGTATTATTTGTGCTAGTAAATGTAATAGTAACAAGACCACTTTTTTTGAAATAAACCGTTTTGTTTTCAATAGTAGCAATGGATTCGTCAGAAATTGAGTATGAATAATTGTTAGTAACACTATCTGCCGCGACAATATTAAAGTCAACATTGTTTTGGGCTGTAAAATATACTCCATTTACTATGTTTAAACTTTCTTCAAATTGAATATCAATTGAATTAATTTCTCTCAAAACTTCGACATATACGTACGCCGAAATGTCTAGTCCATAAGAATTAATTACACTCACTTTTATACGTGCGTTACCAACTGCCAAGGCAGTGATTTTACCTTCATTAGTAATGCTAATAATGTTGCTATTAGAAGATGAAACAATGCTGTATTCCAAACTTGGAATTCTTGCTGAAGCAGGACTATAAGAAGTCACAAAAAGATTTTTTGTGTCATTTACAAGTAGTTGAATGTCTGAACAATTCAAAACGATACTTGTTGGATACCCTCCCGTACAAGTCACAAAACAACTATCATTTATTGAACTGTTTTCTGCACTAAATACAAGCAAATTTATTGTTCCAGGTCGAACAAAAGTAAGAATGCCATTATTGACACTTGCTATGTCAGTTTTGTCTACAACATAATACACGTTTCTTATTGTTGCGGTTGTGGGCAATATTGTCGGAGTGAGTGTCAGTGTCATATCAGTAATGGTTTTTGTATCAAAGCCAAAGTCAATGCGTTCAATGTTTTCTACTACATTAATAGTCAAAATCTTGGTCAAATTATTAGACACGCGTACAAGCACTTGAACTATACCGCCGTTAATTGCAGTTATTTGGTTCCCTGTAATCGTAATGAAATTCAAAGCATCAGATGTGAGTGTTTGTATGGAAATATTTTTTATTTGTGTGTTGCTTGGAATCCATTTGTTTACTTCAATATTGATTGATAAATTCTTTGCTATTTCAAATGTGTTTGCTACATTAAGTTCAAAATCAATTGCATAACCGCCTGTATATCTTACTTTCCACAAACGCGTGCAGTTACCATCTATTGAAGTAGCCTTAATCTGTACCGTTCCCGCAGTATAAAATATCAAATTGTTATCTATGATTTGGGCTATAGAAGAATCAATTTCAAACGTAACCTCATTTTTTACATTTTCTGTTGGGAAAGTCACATAATTTAATTCGTTTTCATTTACAGCCGTGATGTATTCTCCGTTGTAATAATCAAATTGCGATTCGTTCAAAGTAATATTTCGTATATAATCATATACTGTAACATTGATTTCATTTATATCTATCACCACGTTGTAATCGTTGTATTTTAAACATCTAATTATTGCATTGCCCGATTTGTTTGCATAAAATAGTGTGCTAATATTATTTACCAAAATATTTTCTTCATTATTTACAAATTCAAATTGCATATTATCTTCTAAGGCAATTTGAAGATACTGACCAACATACATTTCATGGTTTTGCTCAGTTGGAGATATATTTTCTGATGAAGGCAAAATTCGTTCAATGGTAAATTCTATATTTGCCATATTTACATCATCAACCACACCAGTAATATGCACTAAACCATAGTCTGAAAAATTTAAAACATTTTCGCTTATACTCGCAATATCTAATTCGGTGATATTCCAATTAATAACTTCACAAGTGCTATCAATTGGATACAAAGTGTAATTCAATAGAACAGAGTCTGTGCTTACTTGAATATCTTTTGGATAAACATCAATGCTTTCTGCCAATCGAATTACTTGTAGTGCAAAACTTGTTCTATATGTTCCGGATACATAAACAGAAATATTTACACTTCCGCCACTTATACCCATTATTTTGTTTTCATTGATAGAAATTACAGATGTTTTGGATTTGGTTGTTTCGCTGGTTTTTTGTAATGTGATTTCATATTCCAAATTTGATGGAATGTGGTTTGTGATATTTATTTCTCACTCTTCACCAACAAAGATTGACGAAGGTATTTCATCAAAAGTTA
>JAQVLJ010000032.1 GCA_028704215.1 Clostridia bacterium | reverse complement strand
GGCAACAAACATTCCACCGCATAACCTCAATGAAGTAATAGACGCCGTAGTTGAATATATTGACAACAAAAATTGTACGCTTAATGATTTGTTGAAACATGTCAAAGGTCCAGATTTTCCTTCTGGCGGTATTATGCAAAAAACAGAAGAAATGTTAGATGCATACAAAACAGGAAAGGGAAAAGTTATTATTCGTTCAAAATTTCATACAGAGATTTTGCCAAATGGAAAGATTAATATTGTAATCACTGAATTGCCTTTTCAAGTAAACAAAGCAGAGTTTTTGCAAAAGATTTTGGTGGTAAAGGACAAATTCAAGGGTGAATTAAATAATATCGTAGACATAAATGATGAGTCAGATAAAAGCGGAATGCGTGCCGTTATTACATTAAAAAAAGACAGTAACACCGAAGAAGTGATAGCGCTTTTACTGAAACACACCGATATGCAAATAGCCTACAACATTAATACAGTTGCTATTGCAAATGGCAAGCCTATGTTGTTAGGACTGATGGAAATAATGAAATACTATGTAGAATTTCAAATAGATGTTATTTGCAAGCGTACACGCTACGATTTGGAAAAGGCAAAAGCTCGTGCTCACATTGTTGAAGGTTTGATAATTGCTATTCAAAACATTGACGAAGTCATAAAAATAATCAAAGCAAGCAGTTCAACTATGCAAGCAAAGGAAAATTTGAAAGCAAGATTTAATCTTAGTGAAATGCAAGCGGTGGCCATTTTGGATATGAAGTTGAGCCGATTGACCAATTTGGAAACAACCAAACTAATCGAAGAACTGGAAGAATTAAGAAAATTAATTGATGAATATACAAAAATTCTCGCAAGTCGTGCAAGACAGCTAGGCGTTGTCAAAAAAGAAATTTTGGACATAAAAAAGCGATTTGACACTGCTCGTCGCACACAAGTGGTAAAAAGTTTTGACAGTTATGATTTGGCAGAAAATAATGCAGACAAATTGCCATCCGAATGTTTAGTCGCAGTAACTTATGATGGATTGAGATTGAAAAATATTGATACATCATCGTTAAATGGAGGGGACAACTCTTTTTCTTCATACAATAGTTTAAACGTTGTTCATAAAGACAATTTGCGAATAAATGGAAATGCTACTTTGTTAGTATTTACAGACTTAGGCAATGTTTACAAAATGAAAACAAGTGATATCCCGCTTTGCAAATTTAACAGTAAAGGCACTCCTTTGAACACTCTTGTCAAGTCAGAACTGGACGAAAAGATTGTCAATTTGTTTGAATTTAGTGAAGTAGAAGGAAAAGATGAGTTGTATTTCTTTACAGAGCAAGGATTCATCAAAAAATGTGAAATAAACGAGTACAAAATCAGCAAAAACATCGCACTTGCACTTAAACTGAAAGAAAACGATAAAGTAATAAAAGTACAAAACAACTATATGTGTCCATCATCAGTTATGGTTACAGAGCAGGGTATGGCAGTCAACTTTACTACACAAGATGTACCTTGTCAAAAGCGCAACAGTAGTGGTGTCATAGGTATGTCATTAAATAAGGATGACAAAGTTATCTTTGCGTCCCAAGTATCCCATAATGATAAAATGTTGATTGTGTCCACCAATTCAAACGCAAAACGCATGAATCTAAGCGAACTTCCAATAACAGCCCGAAATAGAAAAGGATTGAAGATACTACCAAAGGATAAAATACTATTTGTTGCTTCGCCAATAATTACAGGTGAAATTGTAATTGAAAATAGCAAAGGAATTTCAAGTATAGATGTGAACAAAATAGAAGTTTGTTCTCGTACCGCTAGTGGAAAGCCTATTATAAAATCAAAAACTGAAAATAAAATCAAGTATTGCGGAGTATACTTATACTAAATGAAATACTTTTTAATTTATCTAAAATCTATTTTGGTTGGACTGGCGAATATTATTCCCGGTCTTTGTTCAGCTACGGTATGTCTTGTTGTAGGAATATATGATGACCTTGTTTATGCACTTAGTTTAGATTTTGGTTTTATCAAAAAAAATTGGCTCAAACTGCTGTGTATAGGACTTGGTGTATTGACAGGAATATTTGGATTTAGTTTTATAGTGTCATATTTAATGACTAATTACAGGACTTCTAGTATTTATCTATTTCTTGGCCTTTTGATTGGAAGTATGCCACTTCTTATTAAAAAAGCTAATTCATTACCTAGCGACGTAAAAAATAAGAAGACAAAATATATAATCGCCATTCTCTTTTTTGTTTTGATGGCATTGACAATCCTAATCAAACAGCCAAATGCAAACCAAATCATATCCACACTCAATTTTGCATCTATTATGCTAATCTTTGTTGGCGGGATTATAGGAGCATTTGCTGTAATTTTGCCTGGTATAAGCGGAGGTTTTTTGCTTTTACTAATGGGCATATATGCAACATTAATTAATGCAATAAAAACATTTAATATTATAACTTTATTGCCTTTCATTTGTGGAATGATTATTGGACTAATTCTTGGTGCAAAATTTATGAAAAAAATGTTAAACAAATATCCAAAACTCACTTATTATGCTATTATTGGTTTGGTATTTGGTTCTCTCATTGCACTATTTCCAGGATTTAGAACAGGGTGGCTTATTGTGCTAGACGTATTAATATTCATCGTGGGGTTTGTTATTGCTTACATTTTAAGTATACACAAAAAAGTTAAAAACAAGGAAAATTAAATACAAAAAATGAAAATGTGACTGTCGAAATTTGTCATATTTTTTTTTGTTCACAATAAAATACTTGTAAGGATAATAAATATTGGAAACATCTTTTTTGGAATTACGATGCAAGCAAGTTATAAACGTAGTTGATGGAAAATGCCTTGGCAGAATCATCGACTTAGTATTTGATTGCAAATGCGGTAGAATACTAGGACTTGTTGTGCCACCACAGACTCACGGATGGTTGTGTATGTTTAGACCGGGTAAAGAAATATTTATCCCGTACCATAATGTTTGTAAGATAGGGGTAGATACAATACTGATTGAGTATTTCACTCCGTGCCCAACACAATCGCCTTTAAATAAGGGCTGTTCACCACAATATTCGCCATTAAATGTGTCTATAAGTGGTAGTAATTCAGACCCCATTACACTGAATAAAGTAGATTACGAATTAAAATAAATTTAAAATACATATCATTTTCATTGTTTTTTTTTACAAAATATGCAATACTAATATCGAGGTGAAAATCGTGAAGTGTATATTTTGTGGAAGTGTAAATAGCAAAGTTGTAGATAGTCGTTATCTAAAAGATATGTCAATACGTCGTCGTAGAGAGTGTTGTAATTGCGGGAAAAGGTTTACCACTTACGAAACAGTAGAAACTAATCCTATGATTGTAACAAATGTAAATAATGTGCGTGAGCCTTTCAAGTTAGACAAACTAAAAGAGAGCATACAATTTGCTACTTATTGTCGTAATGTAGATATTATAACGGAGCAATCTATTGTTTCAGAGATTGAAAAAAGACTTTTGGCACTCCAAAAACAAGAAATTACCACAATGGACATAGTCAAAGTAACATTATCTGTTTTGAATGAAGTAGAACCGATTTGTGCTTTGGTATATTACACACAACACACCAATTGCAAAGATATGCAAGACATAAGAGAATATGTGGGTTAGATAATTGATTAAAGACCACGCAAAAAGTGGTCTTTATTTTTTTATGATACAACGAGGAGAGAAAAAAATATGATAACAGTTACAAATGTAAGTTTGCAATTTGGCAGTAGAAAACTATTTGAAGAAGTAAATATCAAATTTACTAAAGGAAATTGTTATGGAGTCATAGGTGCAAATGGAGCGGGCAAGTCGACATTTATGAAGATTTTGTCTGGCGAAATTGAAGCAAATAAAGGTGATATATCTATTCCAGCAACGGAAAGACTGTCAGTTTTGCAACAAGACCAACAAGCATATGATAATTGTACCGTTTTGCGTACAGTTCTTTTGGGTCACAAAAGATTGGTTGAAATAATGGATGAAAAAGAAATACTGTACAACAAAACAGATTTTACTGATGATGATGGTATAAAACTTGCCAATTTGGAAGCAGAATTTATGGATTTGAATGGTTGGGAAGCAGAAAGCGAAGCACAAACGTTGTTAAACTCGATAGGCGTATCACAAGATTTTCACCATGAATTGATGGCGAATATTGATAGCAAAATAAAAGTAAAGGTTCTTTTGGCACAAGCACTTTTTAACAATCCTGAGAATTTGATTTTAGACGAACCAACAAATAACCTTGATGTAAAAGCAATTCGTTGGCTTGAAAACTTTATATTAAACTTTGAAAATACTGTGATTATTGTTTCACATAACAGACATTTTTTGAACAAAGTATGTACCCACACTTGTGATATCGATTATGGCAAAATTAATTTATTTGTAGGGAACTATGATTTTTGGTTTCAGACTAGTCAGTTATTGATTAAACAGTCAAAAGATATAAACAAAAAAATGGAACAACGAAAAAATGAACTTGAAGAATTTATTGCACGTTTTTCGGCTAATGCTTCAAAATCCAAACAAGCAACCTCACGTAAAAGAGAATTGGAAAAAATTACGCTTGAAGATATCAAAATTTCAAGCAGAAAATATCCATATATCGATTTTAAATTTGAGCAACGCATAGGCAATGAAATTTTGACAGTAGAAAATTTGACAAAACCAGGATTATTCAAAAACGTATCTTTTGTAGTACAAAAAGATGAAAAAGTCGCGTTTTTCTCTGATAATAGTGCAGTTATTACTTCACTGTTTAACATTTTATCTGGGGAAGATGAAGATTTTACTGGAACAATTAGATGGGGAAAAACGATTTCCCATTCGTATTTACCTCAAAACTACAATGATTACTTTGATGGCAGTGACTTAACGCTAGTTGATTGGCTTGCACAGTTTTCAAAGGAAAAGGATATTACGTTTTTACGTGGTTGGCTCGGACGTATGCTTTTTTCCGGAGAAGATGCACTTAAAAAAGCAAAAGTGTTATCTGGTGGCGAAAAAGTCAGATGTATGCTAGCAAAAATGATGCTTACAAGTGGAAACGTTTTGATAATGGATGAACCAACTAACCATTTAGATTTGGAATCAATTAGTGCTTTGAACACAGGTATGCAAAGATTTCAAGGAAATATTTTATTTTGTTCACATGATGAAGAGTTGGTGAATACCGTAGCAAATAGAATAATTCGCATTAATAACACAAAAGAATTTGACAAACACATTACTTACGATGAGTACGCAGAAGCAAACAGTTAAACAAAAAAACCGCTAAATGCGGTTTTTATTTTATTTATAATATAACTACATTAGATATTTTTCAGTCTTCGCTATATGATCAAAATCGATTTCATTAGAATATGAAAAATATTCAGACTTCATCATTTTATTTTTCAAGTATTTTTCAGCATAAACGCCATCATCATCAACAAAAATTTTTACTTCGTCAAATGTGATTTCCCCACGTTTTGTTGTATTATCCAAATCCATTATCAAATCGCCGTTGTTGTTGTAAAATAAAACTTTTTTAGCTTTACTGTCTGGCTCTTTTAAACATACCAGACAACCGGTAGGATACTCTTCATAATAATCATCATAACCCAAAGCAATTGATTGATTCAAAGAACACAGAATTTCACCATTTCTTGTAGTTAGTGTTTTAACATTTATTCTATTATTTTGAATTGAAAAATTTTTATTTTTAAAATTATCGTCTTTCATACTTTTTCCTTTTGTACGAAAATTATATCATATTAATATTAACATTTCAATAGTACTGAATAATTATATAAACTTTTTCATAAATATTTATGTGAAAATTTATCTTGATGAACTATCATTAAATATTACAGCGACTATAGTTTCTGTCAATATTTTTGACAAAAAGTTGCAAAAACGAATAAATGAATTGGGGTTTTTTAATGGTGAAAAGATAAAGGTGTTAAACCACTCCACACTAAAAAAGACCTTATTGGTGGAGTTGATGCATACAATTTTTGCTATCAAAAAAAGCATAGCACATTGTATTTCGGTGATTTTATGAAAAAAGTAATTATCATCGGCAATCCAAATACAGGAAAAACGACTTTGTTCAATTCTTTAACCAAGAGCAACGAACATACTGGAAACTGGCACGGTGTAACTGTAAACACTTTTGAAAAAAAAGTTATTTTTGATGGCGAAGAATACCTATTTATAGATACCCCGGGGCTATATAGCCTGAACACATATACGTTAGAAGAAAAGTCAGCGCTTGATATTATTTTGCAAAACAAAGATGCCATATTTTTGTATATTGTAGATGCTAATAGTATTCGAAGAAATCTGTATATGGCTATGCAATTAAAGGAGTTAGGAATAAACTTTAATATTATTATAAATAATGTCGATTATTTTATTAAAAATTCTAACAAATTTGACATTAATAAATTGCAAAAAAATTTAAAAGTAAAGTGTATTGTTGTCGATGCAAAAAAAGTCAAACTTAATAAAAATATGCTCAAATTTGACGAAAAGACTGACTCACTTGATTATATTCAACAAACAAAGGTTTATGAAATAAAAAGCATTTTGGAAAAACACCATATAGAAGAACCGTTATTCAACGCTATTAACATATTAGAAAATGAAGAAATTAATTTAAGTGAACTAAATTCAAGTGAAATTTTTTTTATCAAAAATCAGTTTAATGGAGATTGTCAAAAATTTTTAAAAAATCGATATGCTTACATTGATGGGTTATTAAAGGATTCGGTAATTATTTTGTCTGATTATGTGTATGGAAAGTCAAAATTGGACAAGTTGTTTTTAAACAAGTATTTGTTTTTTATTATTTTTCTTTTTATGATATTTCTTTCACTTTATGTAACATTTTTTTTAATAGGTCCTTTTTTGACTAATTTTTTTTTAAAAATACTAAATTTTACAGTACGTACACCAATACTATCAATAATAAAAATCATTACATCATCGCAAGTTGTATACGAATTTTTTAATGAAGGTGTCTTTACTGCGGGTTTTTCTATACTTAGTTTTTTACCTCAAATATGTCTGTTGTACTTGTTTTTATCTTTACTTGAAGATAGCGGCTATCTATCAAGAATGGCATTTATGCTAGATGATTTTTTGTACAAACTTGGATTGAATGGAAAAAGCGTTTATACAATGTTAATGGGGTTTGGTTGTGCAACTACGGCTACTTTAACTGCAAAAAATATGTCTGACAAGAATGCTCAAATCAAAACTGCTTTACTTACGCCATATATGAGTTGCAGTGCAAAATTGCCAGTTTATAGCGTGATAGCAGGCGCAGTATTTGGAGTAAAAAGTATATTTGTAATATTTGGATTGTATTTACTTGGAATAATAGTCGCTATGATTCTAGCCTTGGTTTTTGAAAAAACGTTATTAAAAAGTAAAAAAGATGATTTTTTGCTAGAATTCCCGCCAATGCGCAAACCTAGTATAAAAAGAATTGTTTATTTGGCTTATTTCAACGCAAAACAGTTTGTTGTTCGTATCTTTTCTATTGTTTTTAGCGTCACAGTGATAATTTGGATATTATCAAATTTTACATTTTCATTTACATACACTGCAAATTCAAATAATTCTATATTGTATATTTTGAGTAGAGGATTGGCATACTTGTTTGTGCCTTTGGGATTAAACAACGGAAACGTAGTAACGGCTCTAATTGTGGGCTTTGTTGCAAAAGAACTAATATTATCGAGTATTGCAATTTCGAACGGAGTCAGTTCAAACTATCATTCACTTGCAAACAGTGTCCTGTTGCCAACAAGTGCGGTCATTTTTACAAAAGCTTCTGCACTAAGCTTTTTGGTTTTTTGTCTACTTTATACGCCTTGTGTATCAAATCTAGCAGTGTTGAATAAAGAAATTGGTAAAAAATACACAACATTAGGGGTGGTTATTCAGTTTGTTTTGGCGTACTTGATAGCATTTTTGACATATAGAATAGCACTATGCAACTTATCTTTTATTGACTTGTGCTTGATTACAGTTATCGTTGGTACAATATTTTTGAGTATAAAAATAATCATTAATAAATTAAAAAATAAAACACTTTTTCTTAATTGTGGGATGTGTAGCAACTGCAAAAAATGCAACGATTGTGAAAAAAATAAAAATAAAAAATAAATAAACATTATTAAGTTGAATTATTAAACGAACTTTGATATAATTCTTTTCGTATGAAAAAGCCTTTAGTAGCAATAGTTGGAGCGCCAAATGTTGGAAAAAGTACATTTTTTAACAAATTGGCGGGTAAAAAAATAAGCATAGTAGATGATATCCCTGGCGTTACCAGAGATAGAATTTTTGCAGATACAGACTGGAATGGTTACAAATTCTCCATTGTGGATACGGGAGGATTGGATTTTTCAAAGAAAGATGAAACCAATTTGAATATTATCCAGCAAGCCCAACTTGCTATTGATTATGCTGACGTAATTTTGTTTTTTGTGGATGGAAGGGCAGGATTGTCCGCAAAGGACAAAGAAGTCGCAGATTTTTTGCAAAAAACACGTAAACCAAAAATTGTAGTTGTGAACAAACTAGACAATAATGAAATAAACAATATTTACGAATTTTACGAACTAGGGTTAGGTGAGCCAATGCCAATTTCTGCTGAACATAGCAAAGGTATAGGCGATCTTTTGGATGAAGTGGTAAAAAATATTGAAATGATTCCAGAAGAAGATGAATATTCACAACATGTAAAAATTGCTCTTGTAGGCAAACCGAATGCAGGAAAAAGCAGCATCGCAAACAAATTGTTGGGCTACAATAGGATGGTCGTTAGTTCCGTCGCAGGTACTACAAGAGATGCTACAGATACTCCATTCAAATACAACAAAAAAGATTATGTAATGATAGATACAGCAGGTTTGAGAAGAAAAAGTAAAATTGAACCAAATAGCATCGAAAGATATAGTGTAATCAGAACTATTGATGCCATTCAAAGATGCGATGTAGCGGTTTTGATTATTGATGCAAGCGAGGGTGAGATCGG
>JAQVLJ010000031.1 GCA_028704215.1 Clostridia bacterium | reverse complement strand
GTTCAAATATGTTATTGTTTTTCAATATCTTTGCAACACCAAAAGAAGCTAAAAAAGAAATTGATGCAGCCATAAAGCACAAAACGACTTTATTAGCAAATTTGCTGACTTTACTTTTTGATTTTAGCGTGGCTTTTTTGTTATCGGCCTGAGTTAACCCATTATTTTTTGAAGTATTCGATAGTTCATCCAAACCAACTTTTAGTAATTTGTCTTTTTTTGCGATGTTGTTCATTAAAGAATCTCCTTTGTTGTCAAAAGAATTGTTTCCAATTTTTGTATTTTCTTCAATTTGTTTTTGTATTAATGATTTCATTTAATTCTCCAATACTTTTTAAGTATACAATAAGTTGTTTTTTTTGTCAATACCAAAACTTGTTTAAATAAGATAAAAATTGTTTAATCCAAAGCGTCAAATATTATTGTATATAGTATATATATTGTTAATATCTATCATTGTTAGTACATAATCTATTTATTTTTTTTAAAATGGTTGACAATCACCTTAATATTTGGTATATTTTCTACCGTTTATAACACTAATGCTGATACCGTGTTGTCAACTGATGAAACCTTACTACTGTTGCAGGTAGTTCATCACAGTGGTTGCCAAAATATTTATTGGAGGGTAATATGCCTACAGTTAATCAATTAGTAAGAAAACCCCGAGTTAGAATGGTGGAAAAGTCTAAGTCTTTTCTTTTGGACCAATGTCCACAAAAACGAGCTGTTTGTCTTAATGTAAAGACTACCAGCCCTAAAAAACCTAACTCAGCGTTGCGTAAAATTGCTAGTGTACGTTTGTCAAATGGCAAAGAAACTATTTGTTACATTCCAGGTGAAGGACACAACTTACAGGAACACAGTGTAGTGCTGGTTCGTGGAGGAAGGGTTAGAGATTTGCCAGGTGTTCGTTATCATATAGTACGTGGCTCAATGGATACAGCCGCAGTAGCAAAACGTAAACAGGGTAGATCCAAATATGGCGCCAAAAAGCCAAAATAAAATTATAAAGCAAATATAAAGGAGACAAATATGTCAAGAAGAAATGCAGCGATTGTAAGAGAAGTGCTTCCTGACTCAAAATACAACAGTGTCATCGTTACCAAATTGATCAATCAAGTTATGGAAGATGGCAAGAAAGGAATAGCACAAAATATTGTTTATGATGCTTTTGATTTGGCTAGTGAAAAATTATCAGTTAAGCCTATGGATTTGTTTAATCAAGCATTAGAAAACATCAAACCATTACTTGAAACAAAAGCACGCCGTGTTGGCGCTGCAACATATCAAGTACCAATGGAAATACGTCCAGAAAGACGTCAAACCTTGGCTATTAGATGGTTAATATTGTTCGCTCAAAAACGTACAAGTGAGCGTACAATGAAAAATAAACTTGCTGCCGAACTGGTAGACGCATACAATGGCGCCGGTGGTGCAGTTAAACGTAGAGATGAAATGCACAGACAGGCAGAAGCCAACAAAGCATTTGCACACTATCGTTGGTAGGAGGAAATTATGGCTAGAGAATATGGCTTGGACAAAATGAGAAATATCGGTATTATGGCACACATTGATGCTGGAAAAACTACAACTACCGAACGTATCTTGTTTTATACAGGTATCAACCACAAATTAGGAGAAGTTCACGATGGTCAAGCTACTATGGACTGGATGGCCCAAGAGCAAGAACGTGGTATCACTATCACAAGTGCTTGTACCACTTGTAAATGGCAAGATTGTCGTATAAACATTATCGATACTCCTGGACACGTAGACTTCACTGTTGAAGTAGAACGTAGTTTAAAAGTATTGGACGGAGCTGTTGCAGTTTTTTGTGCACGTGGCGGCGTTCAATCTCAGTCTGAAACCGTTTGGCGTCAGGCTAACAAATATAAAGTTCCACGTATTGTTTATATCAACAAAATGGATATGAATGATGCAAACTTTTTCAGAGCAGTTGGTCAAATGAAAACTGTTTTGAGGGCAAACCCAGTGCCAATTCAAATACCTATTGGACAGGCAGACGAATTTGTAGGACTTGTAGACTTGGTAGAAATGAAAGCCTACTACTATAGAGATGAAATTGGTAAAGATATTGAAATAACAGACATTCCAGCCGATATGTTGGAAGATGCAAAAAAATACAGACAAAATTTGATTGAAGCAGTAGCAGAAACAGATGACGCCTTGATGGAAAAATTCTTTGAAGGCGAAGAGTTCACTATTGAAGAAATCAAAACTGGTATACGTAAAGCAACTATCGCTTTGAAAATGAACCCTGTTCTTTGTGGTTCAAGCTTCAAAAATAAAGGCGTTCAAAAATTGCTTGATGCAGTCATAGACTATATGCCAAGTCCTATTGATATTGATCACGTTCAAGGTACTTTGGTGGATGGCGAAACAGCAGTTGTACGCAAGAGTTCAGATGACGAGCCTTTTGCCGCTTTGGCTTTTAAAGTAGCAACAGACCCATACGTAGGTCGTATTACATTTATCCGTGTATATAGTGGAAAACTTGATGCCGGATCTTATGTCTTGAATTCTGCAAAAGACAAAAAGGAAAGAGTTGGCCGTTTGTTGCACATGCATGCAAATAACCGTGTGGATATTCCTGAGGTTATGGCTGGTGATATTTGTGCTGTAGTTGGTTTAAAAAATACTACAACAGGCGATACGCTTTGTGATGAAAAGGCTCCAGTAATTCTTGAACCTATGGTATTCCCAGAACCAGTTATCCAAATAGCAATCGAACCAAAAACCAAACAAGGTCAAGAAAAGATGATTATGGGACTTTCAAAATTGGCAGAAGAAGACCCAACTTTCCGTACTTTTACTAACCATGAAACTGGTCAAACAATCATTGCCGGTATGGGTGAATTGCACTTGGAAGTTATTGTAGACCGTTTGTTACGTGAATTTAGCGTAGAAGCAAACGTAGGTCGCCCACAAGTAGCATACAAGGAAACTATCCGCTCACGTGCCGAAGCAGAAGGAAAATACATTCGTCAGTCAGGCGGTCGTGGTCAATATGGTCATTGTAAGATTATTATTGAACCACTTGAACGTGGTGCTGGTTACGTATTTGAAAACAAAATCGTAGGTGGAAGCATACCAAAAGAATACATTTCACCAATCGATAATGGAATCAAAGAATCAAAAGAAAATGGTATTTTGGCAGGATACGAAACTGTTGACTTCAAAGTAACATTGTATGATGGTTCATATCACGATGTCGACTCATCAGAAATGGCGTTCAAAATCGCTGGCTCACTAGCATTCAAAGAAGGATGTAAAAAGGCTGACCCAGTGTTGCTTGAACCTATTATGAAAGTGCAAGTTGACTTGCCTGATGAATATCTTGGTAGCGTAATGGGTAATATCACTTCTCGTAGAGGAATATTGCAAGCGACTGAATCACGTCACGGTAGTCAAATTGTAAATGCAGAAGTACCTTTGTCAGAAATGTTTGGATATGCAACAGATTTGCGTAGTGCAACACAAGGTCGAGGTACTTATACAATGGAATTCAGCCATTATGCTGAGGTTTCAAAAAATATCGCCGAAAAAATTATCGGTGAAAGACAAAATAAATCAAACAGTTAATTTATGCCGTGTTTTCTTGCTAAATTTTGCAAAAAAACACTTGACAATAAATTTAAAACAAACTAAACTAATATTGTTTTTGTAAAGGAGAGATTAAAATGGCAAAAGCTAAATTTGAAAGAACAAAACCGCATGTTAATATCGGTACAATTGGTCACGTTGACCACGGCAAAACTACTTTGACTGCCGCTATAACAAAAGTTTTGGCAGCAAAAGGTCTATCAGAAGCAAAGAGATATGACCAAATTGACAATACCAAAGAGGAAAAAGAAAGAGGTATTACAATCAATACTTCTCACGTTGAATATTCAACAGAAAAACGTCATTATGCACACGTTGACTGCCCAGGACACGCAGACTATGTAAAAAATATGATTACAGGTGCTGCTCAGATGGACGGAGCAATCCTAGTTGTTGCTGCTACTGACGGACCAATGCCTCAAACTCGTGAACACATTGTGTTGGCACGTCAGGTTGGCGTTCCTTACATTGTTGTATTTATGAACAAAGTTGACCAAGTTGATGACGCTGAATTGTTGGATTTGGTTGAAATGGAAATTAGAGAGTTGTTATCAACTTATGGTTTCCCTGGCGACAAAACTCCAGTTATTAGAGGTAGTGCATTAAAGGCTTTGGAAGCAACAGATCCTAACAGTCCTGATTGTGATTGTATTATGGAACTTATGGATGCAGTTGATAATTATATTCCAGATCCAGTTCGTGCTATTGATCAACCATTCTTGATGCCAGTTGAAGACGTATTCTCTATCACAGGTCGTGGTACAGTTGCTACTGGTAGAGTAGAACGTGGCGTTGTAAAAGTAAACGACGAACTTGAACTAGTTGGTATCAAACCAAGTAGAAAAGTAGTTATTACTGGCGTTGAAATGTTCAGAAAATTGCTTGATGAAGCAAGAAGTGGTGATAACGTAGGTCTATTAATTCGTGGTATCCAAAGAAATGAAATCGAAAGAGGACAAGTTTTGGCAAAACCAGGAACTATCAAACCTCATACACATTACTCTGCTAGCGTGTACGTTTTGAAGAAAGAGGAAGGTGGCCGTCATACTCCATTCTTTAATGGCTATCGTCCACAATTCTATTTCCGTACTACTGATATTACAGGTACTATTGAATTGCCAGAAGGCGTTGAAATGGTTATGCCTGGTGATAACATCAGTATGAAGATCAAATTGATCAACCCAATCGCTATCGAAAAAGGACTTCGTTTTGCTATCCGTGAAGGTGGTAGAACAGTTGGTTCTGGCGTAGTTAGTGAAATCATTGAATAATTTTTAAAAAATTAAAAATTTGCAAAAACTTGAACATAATGTTCAAGTTTTTTTATTTTGAAAAGTATGTATTACAGATAGCTTCTTTGATTGCAAGTCGTGCATGTGTTGCAATTTGTGTTATTGTTATAAGAGCCAAGTGCAATCAAAAGTACTAACAATATTACAGTATTGTTTGCCAAGTCAATATTTGCTGCCTGTGCCAACACCGCTAAACCCAAAACGACAAGCAATTCAATAGGTAAATTCATATTCGTCCTCCTACAACAAAAAAATTTGATATTGTTATTTATTCGCCAAACTTCGATTATGTGAATAATTGCACAAATATATGCTCAAATGTACACTTATGTTGAGGTAAATGTATGAATGCATTCAATATTACTGCAAATGAAGAATCTATTATCCGTGAATTTTTGCCAACTAAACAAAACATATTTGAATTAAGCCAACTATATTCAGGGTTTTCTGATGGCACTCGTTTAAAAATACTAATTTGTTTGTGTATGAAAAGTATGTGTGTGGGGGATATTGCACAACTATTACAAATTAACCAAACCACAATTAGTCATCAATTAAAATTTTTGAAAACATTGAAGCTGATTGACTGTGACAGAATAGGCAAGACAATAACATATTACATCAAAAACCGAAATATTATTGAAGTCCTGAATTATGGGGTAGAATGTCTATAAATGCACGCCAAAACTAATATATTCATATTTATATTTATGGATATATTGTGCGTTGTTGGGGGCAGTTACAAAAATTTTTATATAAATGTTTTGAAAAATTACCCAAACATAGATTTGATTATTTTTCAGTCTGGCATTATATATGATTTTGTTTATTATGATGAAATATTTGGGCTTAGCAACGTGTCAAAAGAACTAGCTACACTGTCAAAAAATTTTAGTTGTGATATTTTGGCTTGTGCCAAAACAGATTTGTTCGGAGATATACACAAATCTCTTATCTATTTTTCGAAAGGAAACATTTGTGATATAAAAAACGAAAGCGAAATATTGGATTTTTCTTGTGAAAATATAAAAATATCTGCTAGTTTAAAATATGAAAGTTTTTTAGAAAATGACAATTTTAAAATTTTGCTTATTGAGGACAAATTTGATATTGAAAAATATGCATATGATAATGTAATAAAAAACGGTATAATATGTGATAAAATAAGTGCCAACTTTATCAAAAACGGTGAAGTTAATCGAAAATTTCAAAAATACTGCGATTTCATTTTGAATTAAATAGTGTATGTGTTAGTATTATTTTACTAATTTATTTTTTATTTTGTGTTTTTGATAACTAGGAGTTTTTATGAAAAGAACTATTAGAGATATAGATGTAGATAACAAAAAAGTATTTTTACGAGTAGATTTTAATGTGCCAATTGGTGCTGATTTTAAAATTTTGGATGACAATAGAATTGTCCAATCCTTGCCTACAATTAATTACTTGATTCAACATAACGCAAAACTTATTTTGTGTTCTCACCTTGGCCGTCCAAATGGTGTGGATAGCAAATTATCTTTAAGACCAGTAGTTAGCCGTTTGTCAAAACTTTTGAACAAACAAGTTACACTAATTGAAGATATTTACGACAAAAAGGTATCTTCTACTATTTCAAAGATGAAACCAGGTGACGTAGTTATGCTAGAAAACATACGCTTTTACAAGCAAGAAGAAGATAATGACTTAGATTTTGCAAAGCACCTTGCTAGTTTTGCTGATGTATATGTGAACGATGCGTTTGCCACCATGCACAGAAAACACGCTTCAACTTTTGGTGTGGCAGAATTATTGCCAAATGCAGTAGGTTTTTTGGTTGAAAAAGAACTAAATGCTTTTGAAAATGTACTTAATAATGATAAACATCCTTTTGTTTTGATTTTGGGGGGCGCAAAAGTTAATGACAAAATCAAAGTTATAAAAAACTTGTTTGATAAAGTAGACACTATTTTGATTGGTGGGGGTATGGCTTATACTTTTATTAAGGCGATAGGTGGAGAAGTGGGAGAATCATTGTTGGACAACTCTAGCATTGATATAGCAAAAGATATTATTGAAACAGCAAAGGAAAGAAATATCAAAATTTTGCTTCCTGTTGACAATATAGGGGCAAAAGAGTTTTCAAAAACTGCAAAAAGCAAACATTTCAATAGTGGATTTTTTAGCAAAGATTATCAAGGAATGGACATAGGACCATTAACAATAAAAGCATTCAAAAAAATAATCAAAAAAGCAAAAGTGATAGTTTGGAACGGACCTATGGGTGTGTATGAATTTCCAAAATTTAGGAAAGGTACAAACAAAATTGCTAAGTATGTTTCGAATAATAAAGGCTATACTATTGTAGGTGGTGGCGATAGCGCAGCTTGTTTGAAGCCTGCAATGTTTAAAAGAATATCGCACGTATCGACGGGTGGTGGTGCCAGTTTGGAGTTGTTGCAGGGAAAGGTTTTGCCATGCGTTGACGTTATTTCTGAAATTTAGGAGTGTATATGAAGGTTAGCATATTTGCAAATTTTAAAATGCATTTTTCTGATATAGAAATAACAAAATATATCAATCGTTTTAATTCATTGGAATTAAAAGATACACAATTAATATTGTGCCCTTCTTTTGTTTCTTTACATTTGGCAAAAAAAGTAAAAAACAAAAACATTTCTTTTTGTGCACAAAATATGAATCAAAGTGAAAGTGGAAAATTTACTGGCGAAATAAGCGGGAAAATGATTACTTCTACCGGTACAAAGTATGTTTTGATTGGACACAGTGAACGCAGAACACATTATAAAGAAAACGATGACACAATTAACAAAAAAGTACTCAAAGCCTTGCAAGATGGGTTGCGTCCTGTTGTTTGTGTAGGCGAGAATTTAAAACAGAAAAAGAACCAAAAGACGGAAGAAATATTGTGTTCTCAGATAAAAAGTGCTTTACAAAATGTTTATACCAATGAAGTACCTCACATTACTATTGCCTATGAACCTGTTTGGGCAATCGGTACTGGTGTAGTTGCAACGACCAAAGATATTGAAAATGCTGTCAAGATAATAAAAAAATCTATTAATAAATTCTTTGACAAAGAGTATTTAGACAAATTATACATTTTGTATGGGGGTAGCGTTGATTTGTCTAACTACAAATCAATTTTAAAATGCGAAGGAATAACAGGACTTTTAGTTGGCGGAGCGTGCTTGGATTTGGACAAGTTTGAAGAAATGATAAAAGGTTGTACAAATGAATAGAAAAGGTATTTTGATTATACTAGACGGCTATGGAGAAGGCAAAGATGGAAAATTTAATGCTGTAAAAAATGCAACAACACCTTTTTTGCACTTTATCAAACAAAAGTGTCCAACGACACTTATCTATACGCATGGAAAATACGTTGGATTAGAAGATAACCAAATGGGTGGCTCAGAGGTTGGACATCAGACTATTGGTGCTGGCCGAATAGTGAAATCAAAAACTGTAAGAATTGACGAAAGTATCAATTCCAACGTTTTCAAAGACATTCCTTTAATTAAATCCGTAATGGAAAAACTCAAAAAGAGCGGTACTTTACATTTGGTAGGGTTGCTATCTGACAAAGGTATTCACTCAAATATTTCGCATCTTTTTGCCATACTTAATGTATGCAAAAAATATGGTATAAAAAACGTTTTGGTACACGTGATCACTGATGGCCGAGATACTCCTATTGATGCTGGCGTTCATTACGTAGAAATGTTACAAAACTATATGGAAAAACTAGAAATTGGCGAAATTGCAAGCATTGGCGGTAGATTTTTTGCAATGGATAGAGAAAAAAATACCGAGCGAACACAAGAAGGATTTAATGCAATGTTTTTTGATAAAGAAACCATTGATGATCCTATATTGTATCTGAAAGAACAATACAAAAAAGGTATTTACGATGAGTTTGTACGTCCAAAACATATCAAAACTACTCAAACGAATGTAGTAGATGCCAACGATGTCATATTCTTTTATAACACTCGTGAGGATAGGATGCGACAGTTGGTGCAAATGAGCGAAGAACAATTAAATGACGATATTGAACTAGTATCTATGACAAAATATGGTGATTTTGTACGTACAAAAAATGTTTTTGAAGATTTGCCTATTCAAAATACCCTCAGCGAATATTTGTCATCTCTTAATCTAAAACAACTCAAAATCTCAGAAACTACAAAATATGCACATGTAACATATTTTTTGAACGGTCAAGTTGAA